>NZ_JAPEMC010000002.1:600000-783323 GCF_026343115.1 Streptomyces sp. NBC_00102 | reverse complement strand
AGCGGTGAGTACGCCATCGGTTCGCCGCTCTTCAAGAAGGCGACCGTGCACCTGGAGAACGGCCGCACCCTCACGGTGAAGGCCCCGAAGAACAGCTCGAAGAACATCTACATCCAGGGCCTGAAGGTCAACGGCAAGAAGTGGACCTCCACGACCCTGCCGAGCGATCTCCTCTCCAAGGGTGGCGTGCTCGACTTCGACATGGGCTCCAAGCCCTCCTCGTGGGGCACCGGCAAGAACGCCGCGCCGGTCTCCCTCACCAAGGACGACAAGGTGCCCGCGCCGAAGCAGGACGTACTGAAGGGTGACGGCGCGCTGTTCGACGACACCTCCGCCACGTCGGCCGAGGCCGCCACGGTCGAGCTGCCGGTCACCGGTGCGACGAAGGCCGCGCAGTACACCCTGACGTCGGCGAAGGCCGGCGCCGCCCCCGCGGGCTGGGTGCTCCAGGGCTCCTCGGACGGCAAGACCTGGAAGGACCTCGACAAGCGGTCCGGCCAGACCTTCGCCTACACCCAGCAGACCCGGGTGTTCTCGGTGGCCCGACCGGGCGACTACCAGCACTACCGCCTGGTGCTCGACGGCACGTCGACCCTCTCCGAGATCGAACTGATCTCCTGAGCCGGGGCGGGTCCGTGGGCGGCGGCCCGACGGACCCGCCACGACAGCCTTGAGCGCACGCCGGCGGCCGGCATCCCGTGTACGGGGTGCCGGCCACCGGTTTTCGCGTCCTGGGCCGTGGTGGATCAGTGCGCGGCGCCGGGTGCGGTGCATCGCAAGGCGGGGGGCGTCCGCATCCTGGCCGACCTCTCCTGCCAAGGCGCAGGACCGTGGCTGACCACCGGCATCAGACGCAAGCCACTCCAGGAACTCACTCCCACCGAAAAGACCCTCGACCGGCGCTGGCCGCAGCACGAGCGCCCGTTGAACGCGGTGTCGCGATCCTGAAGTCCTGGCGGATCATCCGCAGGTCCCGGCGCAGCCCCAACCGCATGACGTCAATCGTCAGGGCCATCCTCACGCTGGAGCGGCAGCGGTGACGCCCCTTAGACGCAATACCGGTGATTTAGGTTGTTTTTCGGCTGGTTGACGTGGCTCTGGTTGGGCCGACCAGCCGGACCGTCGGGGTGTCTGGTTGTGGTGGGCTGTGGTGTTCGGATCGTTTGAGGGCCCAGTTCGACATCTTGCGTTTGATCACGCGGGGGTTGGAGCGTAACCGCCGTGCGGGCAGCGGTCGTTCGGTGATTTCACGCAGGCTCTGGGTGATGGACCGGGCCAGTCGTGAGGGGGGAAAGCGCCGCCTGCCCGGTGACGTGGCGGCGGACGACGCGCAGGGTGCGGGTGAAGGAGACCCGGTCGGGATCATGATCGGCCTTGAGAGCGGCCTGGTGCATCAGGTCCCGCAGCGCGTGGTGGACCAGCAGGAACGCGAAGATCTCCTGTTCGACGCCGCGTGGGTACCGGGAACGCAGCACCAGCCCTGGGATGCCCTGGTGGTTCTTGATCTCGTCCAGGGTGTTCTCGATCTCCCACCGCTGGGCATAGACCGCGGCGAGTTCCTCGGCCGGCGCCTGGTCGGGGTCGAGGAGGGTGGTGATCAACCGGTAGACGGTGCCGCCGCCGCGTGGGCCGAGGACGTACTCGATCACCCGCACCCGCTCGGGGTCCGCGCGCCGATAATTGTCCCGCGCGGCAACGATCTCCGACACGTAGGAGCCGTCGGCGAGGGTTTCCAGGACCGGCAGCACCACGACGCTGCGGACCCGCCACAGCAGGTCCGCACCGCCCGCCTTCGCGGCCCGCCACAGATCAAGGCCGCAAAAGCCCCGGTCGGCGAGCAGGAGCATCCCCTTCGTCAACGCGGGGAACAACCGCCGGGCCAGCCCTGTCTCGTGGACCGTGAGCGGTCCGACCTCGGCCGCGAACACGGCATGGGTCCCGCACTCGGCCAGCGCCGCCACCCTCGCCTGCGGATACGCACTGCGACCCTGCCCGCGACTGGTACCGGGCCGCCCGAAGAACTGGGCGTTCGCCGCGGTGTCCGGAACATCGAAAACGGTGCCGTCCACCGCGACCAGCCGCCACTGCCGGTACCAGGCGCCCTGCGTCCGCGCGACCGCCACCGGCCGGCACACCCGGGCGAACAGGACCCGCAACGGCTCCGGCCCAAGCCGCAACCGGGCCCGACCGATCGCCGCCGTCGTGGGCACCCGCCAGACCGCTGCCCACCGGCCCTCACGCTCCAGCCCATGAACCAGAAGCCGAGCCACCTCTTCATAGCCCTGTCCGAAGAACAGACACATCGCCAGGACGAAGTAGAGCACCACCCGCGCAGGCAGCAGACGCGTCCGCTGCTCGCCTCTCCCGCACTCGGTGATCACCTCGTCGACCAGTTCCGGCGGAAACGTCCGCGTCAACACCCCCAACGCGATCCGGTCCGACAACCGATCAACACCCGACGACTTCACCTGACCTGGCCTTGGCACAACCCACCCAACGACCAGAAACCACCAAAGTCACCGGTATTGGCCCTAGGACCCCACACCACCCCATGATCCGAGCAGTAGTAACTCTGGATGCGCTCACTCATCCGCGCTGCGGCCCCCTTTGTTACCTCTGATGGCGTGTCGATATGACGATGCGGCGGTGGGCAAGCAGCCAAGTAGCCTAATGCGCAGGTGAGTTGTGGCACACTGCCCGGAGAATCAGGGGGAGCTGATCGCCCCGGCCCCGCGTACGCAGTGGCGCCGCGGGTGGCGCGCGGGAGGCGCCCATAGGGTTGGCGCGACCCCACTGGCCTGGCAGGGAATCGCATGACTACTGGTTCGGGCGGCGGGATGCAGCCGTCGCCTCCGGGTGGCGGGACACAGCCACCATCCTCGGGTGACGGGACACAGCCGTCACCCTCGGGTGGCGGGACACAGCCACCATCCTCGGGTGACGGGACACAGCCACCGTCGTCTCAGTCCTCGCAGACAGCGTCACCGCCTTCTGTCCCGCCTCAGCCGTCAGCCGACCCGCACACGACAGCTCGTATGGCGGCCAAGTACGGCCTCCTCGGGACGCTGGGCGCTGCCGCGATCGCGGGGGTGTTCGCGTTGACGGTCGCCTTGGTCGGAAGAGGCGGTGATGAACAGCAGCACGCCGGCTCCACGGATACCCCCAAGACTTCAGTCTCTTCACCAAGTGGCGGCGACTCTGTTCCTCCGAAGGTGCTGCCCACGGCGACCGAGGACAAGCCTTCCACCCCTTCCGGTGAATCTGGCGCATCCGACCAACAAGGCTCGCGTCCCATGCGACTTGTCAGTCCCTCCTGCGACAAGGCTCTGGTCATCGATTTTGATTCGGATCGCCTCGTGAAGCAGGTCGTCATGGACGACTTGCCCCCTGATGAGGCGGCCAAGCTCGACCTCATCTACAGCGGTTGCGGTGCCCCCACCATGCGCCTGGGGGATGATCAGGCGGGAGGAATCCTGGCCGAGGGATCCCCAGTGACCGAGGATGCCTGCAAAGCGGCAGCCCAAGGCGGTGGCCTCGAAGAGATTCAGTGGGACACCGATGCTCTCAGAGATCAGCAAATCATCGCGGGCGCGGCGCTTTGTGTGATTACAGATGAGGAACGCGTGGCAATGGCCAAAGTTGTAAAAATCGGCAAGAACGGCGCGCCTGACGATTTCTCGGTTTTCAGCTGGCCCTGATGAATTCGAGGCCGCCCTCTCCGGGAAACCCGGCCGCACTGAATTCAGCGCCGCTTCTGTGCGATGTCTCGGCCTGGCCTCCACAGCTGAGGAGCGACCGTGATCACCGAAGCCGACCTCACCCTGGAAAGGCAACGCGGACGGCCCTTGAACCGATCCTAGCGGCGGCCCGCCAGGTGGCCGAGACGGCACGTGTGCTCTTTGCCAGTCCGCACGTGCCCTTTTCGGGTTCGTCAAGCCGTGCGGTCGGCTTGACGCCCCGACAGCATTCCCCCTCCGTTCAGAGAGGCGGCTCGGCGAGCAACTCCCGCAGCCAACGGGCGCTGTCCACGCCCCCGAGGTCGCCCGCACCTCCCGACGCCCCCGGGAAGAGCCGCCCCCAGGAGCCGGCCCGGCCGATCGCTCCGACCCGCCACGCCAGACTGACAGCGCGTCGCAGCTCAGCGGCGGTGTGGCCGCTTCCCGTCCACGGCTCCAGGTAGGCGTCACGGAGGCGCGGCAGAACCTCGGGGCCGTAGCGCTCGCGGGCCGTACGTCCGGGAACCAGGAGGCTGCAGAAGGGGTGCGAAATCGTCGCGTCGCCCCAGTCGAAGAAAACGAAGCGGCCCGGTTCCGGCACGAACGACTGGCCCTCGTGCAGATCGGAATGGTCGAGCGTTTCGGCAATTCCCAGGCCCGTGAGTTCCGCGCACCACTCCGCGAGACGGGGACGAATGTCCCGCAATGCCGCGCGGTCGGCCTCGTCCAGCGCGGAGTTCTCCTCGATCATCCGGTCGAAGATCTCCGGAAGGGAAGCCCACGCGCCCGTCCGGGACACCGAGTGAGTCCATTCTCCCGGCGTACTGAATCAATTCCCGCTGCATTTGCGCGTACTGACGCAGCATCTCCTCCCACTCCGCAGGACCCGCGGCACCACGGTCCAGCGCGTCCCGGAAGAGCGGCCCGCCGTCCGGAAGGAGCGACCACCCCCGCTCGGCGTCGACGGCGAGCGGCTCCAGCCCGCGCCCGGGGACCCAGTGCGCCAGGGCCTTCGTCAGCCCCGCTTCGAAGGCGCTCGCGGGCGGGTTGGCCTTGAAGAACACGGCCCCCTGCCCCTCGACCGGAATCCGCACCAGAACGGACCACGGCCGCAGCCGCACCGACCGCCCACCCGACGTACGCAGCCCGTGGGCCGCCAGTTCGCGCTCGGCCCATCCGAGGGCGGCCTCCCGCCACGTGGCGGTCTCCCAGGGTGTCACCGCGTCCGGATACTGCCCCCGGTCCACTGCCACCGACTCGTCACGCGTCATCGCCCCATCCCATCACCGGGCCCGCCACCGCTTCCATCCGTTTTCCGCCGGACCGGACGGCACGGCGCCCCCGGACACCACTCCCCCGGCACCGCACCAACCGCTGCGCGATCTCTGGACACCGGCTTGTGGTCGTGCTGTCATACCGCCGACATCAATTTTCCAACGTTGCATAGAAGTTGTCGCACCACCGCACCGGAACGCGACAGCCTCCTTCGCCATGCGCCGGAGCCGTAGTACCAGAGCGCTGAACGAGGCTGCCGCAGAGCAGAAGTGGAGCTTCCACATGCCCCTGAACCGTCGGCATTTCATGACCAGTGCCCTGGTCACCGCCGCCTCGACCGCCGCCATGGGCCGCTGGGCCACCACCGCGACCGCGGCGGGTCACGTGGCGCCGGTGGCGCGCGGCGGCCACTACGCCCCGAACGCCGCCCCGCTGCACCCGACCGCGTTCCTGAAGCTGCCGCCCGGCCGGGTCAAGGCAAAGGGCTGGCTCGCCGGCCAGCTCAAACTCCAACTGGACGGCCTCTGCGGGCGGTACGAGGAGTTCTCGCACTTCCTCGACTTCGACACCTCCGGCTGGGTGCACACCGACCAGGGCGGCTGGGAGGAAGTCCCGTACTGGCTGCGGGGATACACCGACCTGGCGATCGTCACCGGCGACGCGGAAGCGCTCGCCGCCACCCGGCGCTGGATCGACGCGATCCTCACCACGCAGCAGTCGGACGGGTTCTTCGGCCCCAAGGCGCTGCGCACCTCGCTCAACGGCGGACCGGACTTCTGGCCGTTCCTCCCGCTGATCCAGGCGCTGCGCTCCTGGCAGGAGTACAGCGGCGACACCCGGGTGATCCCCTTCCTCAGCCGGTTCTTCCGGTACATGAACACCCAGGGGCCGGGCGCCTTCAACACCAGCTGGATCGCGCTGCGTTGGGGCGACGGTCTGGACAGCGTCTTCTGGCTGTTCAACCGGACCGGCGACACCTTCCTGCTCGACCTCGCGGACAAGATCCACCAGAACGGCGCCGACTGGGGCGACAATCTGGTCAACCCGCACAACGTCAACATCGCGCAGGGCTTCCGCGAGCCCGCCCAGTACGCGCTGCGCAGCGGTTCGGCGCAGGACACGAAAGACACGTACGGCACCTACGCCAAGGCGATGGGCCAGTACGGGCAGTTCGCGGGCGGCGGTATCGCCGGGGACGAGAACGCCCGTGCCGGGCACGGCGATCCGCGGCAGGGGTTCGAGACCTGCGGCATCGTGGAGTTCATGGCGAGCCACCAGCTGCTCACCCGGATCACCGGTGACCCGCTGTGGGCGGACCGTTGCGAGGATCTCGCTTTCAACTCGCTGCCCGCGTCGCTCGATCCCTCGGGCAAGTCGATCCACTACATCACCAGCGCCAACAGCGTCGATCTGGACAACGAGCCCAAGCGGGACCGGCAGTTCCAGAACGGTTTCGCGATGCAGGCGTTCCTTCCGGGCGTGGACCAGTACCGCTGCTGCCCGCACAACTACGGCATGGGCTGGCCGTACTTCCTCGAAGAGCTCTGGCTCGCCACCCCCGACGGCGGTCTGGCGGCGGCGATGTACGCGGCCAGCGAGGTGACGGCGACCGTCGCGGACGGTACCCAGGTCACCATCACCGAGGAGACCGATTACCCCTTCACGGACACGGTCACCCTCACCCTCAAGACCCCGAAGCAGCTGAAGTTCCCGCTGGTGCTGCGCGTCCCGGCCTGGTGCACCGCGCCGGAGATCCGGGTCAACGGGCAGCGCGTCACGGCCCCCGCCGGTCCGGCGTTCACCCGCGTCGACCGCACCTGGAAGAACGGCGACCAGGTCACGCTCCGCTTCCCGCAGCAGACCACCGTACGCACCTGGGCGCAGAACCACGGTTCGGTGAGCATCGACCGCGGGCCGCTCACGTACTCGCTCCGGATCGGCGAGAGCTACGAACGCATCGGCGGCACCGACCAGTTCCCGGAGTACGCGGTGCACGCGACCACCCCGTGGAACTACGGGCTCGTGCTGGACGGGGCGCTGCCCCAGGCCACCGCGGCCCCGCGCTCCCGTGCGCGTTCGGCCCGGCTGGCGGCCGGCGACAACCCCTTCACCCTGGAGGGCACCCCGCTCACACTGACCGCCCGGGCCCGCCGTATCCCGGAGTGGAGCGCGGACGACGAGCACGTGGTGGCGCCGCTCCAGCAGAGCCCGGCGCGCAGCACCGAGCCCGTCGAGCAGGTCGCCCTCGTCCCGATGGGAGCGGCTCGGCTGCGGATCACGTCCTTCCCGACGGTGGCACCGGACGCGGCGCCCTGGCTGGCGGACCGCTGGTACCGGATTGCCAACAAGAACTCGGGCAAGGTGCTCGGCGTCGACGGGATGTCGACCGCGAACAGCGCCCATGTGGTGCAGTTCGGCGACACCGGCACCGACGACCACCTGTGGCGGCTGGTCGCCAACGGCGACGGCTGGTACCGCATCCGCAACCAGCACTCCGGCAAGGTGCTCGGCGTCGACCTGATGTCCACGGCCAACAGCGCCCACGTCGTCCAGTTCGACGACAACGACACCGACGACCACCTCTGGCAGCTCGTGCCGAACGGCGACGGCTGGTACCGCATCCGCAATCGCCACTCGGACAAGGTGCTCGGCGTGGACCTGATGTCCCTCGCCGACAGCGCCCATGTCGTGCAGTACGACGACAACGGCACCGCAGACCACCTCTGGCAGCTGCTCTGACAGGCAGCAGCACCGCTGGGCGGTGTCCGCCGGTCCGTGGCCGCTGAACAGGGCCCCGAACCGCCCGGGCACCGCCCGAGGCTCCCCCGCACCACTCCGCGCGCCGGTCCCGGCGCGCGGAGCCCCACGTGAAGGAGGTCTCAGGATGAAGTCCGCACCCGCACCGCGCCGTCGAACCTGGTGGCGAAGACTGACCGCAGGCACCGGTCTGCTGGCTCTGGTGGCCGGCGCACTCGTCGGGGCCGGTACGGCTCCGGCGTCCGCGGCGGCCACCGCCTGGTCGCCCAAGACGTCGCCCATGACGACGCCGTGGACCAACCAGGTCTCCGTCGACCAGCCGCTGCCGGAGTACCCGCGTCCGCAGCTCACCCGCCCTGACTGGGCCAACCTCAACGGCATCTGGGACTTCGCGGTGACCGGCAAGGACGCGGGGCAGCCCGCGTCCTTCACCGAGCAGATCCGGGTGCCGTTCGTGGCGGAGTCCGCGCTCTCCGGTATCCAGCGCAAGATCACCGAGAACGACAAGCTCTGGTACAAGCGGACGTTCACCGTTCCGTCGGGCTGGAGCGGCCGGCGGGTGCAGCTCAACTTCGGTGCCTCCGACTGGCAGACGACGGTCTGGGTCAACGGCACGCAGGTGGGTGCGCACAAGGGCGGGTACGACTCGTTCTCGTACGACATCACGCCGCAGCTGAACGGCGGGACGAACACCGTGGTGGTGTCGGTCTACGACCCGACGCAGACGGGCGGCCAGGCCGTCGGCAAGCAGCGGATCAACGACGTGGCGCCGCACTCGGGCGGCGGGATCTTCTACACCGCCGCCTCGGGTATCTGGCAGACCGTCTGGCTGGAGCCGGTGGCCACCGCGCACGTCACCCGGCTGGACATGACCCCGAGCCTGGGTGACAGCACCCTGCGGGTCAAGGTGCAGGCGGCGGGCGCCTCGGGCCGCAGCGCCCGGGTGACGGTCTCCACCGGCGGTACGACGGTGGGCACCGCGACGGGCGTGGTGGGCGCGGAGGTCTCCGTGCCCGTGCCGAACACGCACCTGTGGACCCCCGAGGACCCGTTCCTCTACGACGTGAAGACGGAACTGCTCGACGGCACGGCGGTCACCGACACGGTGGGCGGTTACACCGGGATGCGGTCCATCGGGCTCGCCAAGGTGGACAACATCGTGCGCCCGGTCCTCAACGGGAAGTTCGTCTTCCAGACCGGCACGCTGGACCAGGGCTACTGGCCGGACGGCATCTACACCGCGCCGACCGACGCGGCGCTCAAGTCCGACCTCCAGGCCCACAAGGACCTCGGGTTCAACATGGTCCGCAAGCACATCAAGGTCGAGCCGCAGCGCTGGTTCTACTGGGCCGACAAGCTCGGGCTCCTGGTCTGGCAGGACATGCCCGCGATGGACACCGGCAAGTCGCCGGACAGCGCGGCACGGACGCAGTGGGAGGCGGAGTACCACGCGATCATCGACCAGCACCGCAGCTCGCCGTCGCTGGTGCTGTGGGTGAACGAGAACGAGGGCTGGGGCCAGTACGACCAGGCCAGGATCGCCAACGAGGTGAAGGCGTACGACCCGTCCCGGCTGGTCGACAACATGAGCGGGGTCAACTGCTGCGGAGCGGTGGACGGCGGCAACGGTGACGTCGTCGACAACCACAACTACGTCGGCCCCGGTAACACCGCGCCCTCCGCGACGCGGGCTGCGGTCCTCGGCGAGTTCGGCGGGCTGGGCTGGAAGGTCGCGGGGCACGAGTGGTATCCGGGCGGCGGCTTCAGCTACGAGGACCAGGCGAGCGTCTCGGCCCTCAACAACCGCTTCGTGGGCCTGATCGACAGCATCCGGGTCGGTCAGCTGCCGGCCGGCCTGTCCGCCTCCGTCTACACGGAGATCACCGACGTGGAGAACGAGGCCAACGGCCTCCTCACCTACGACCGCCAGGTGGTGAAGGTGGACACCGCGCGGGTGAAGGCCGCCAACCAGGCGCTCATCGCGGCCTCGAAGGCGGGGACGACGGCGGTGACGCTGCCCACCGGCGGCTACAAGTCGCTGCGGGTCACCACCCCCGGCTACACCAACAAGTACCTGCGCCACTCCGAGGGGCTCGGGTACACGGCGGTCGTCGACGCCAACAGCACCGCGCTGCTGAAGAGCGACGCCACGTGGAAGGTGGTGGCGGGGCTGGCCAACAGCAACTGCTACTCCTTCGAGTCGCGCAACTACCCGGGCGAGTACCTGCGGCACCAGAACTTCCGGGTCCGCCGGGACGCGAGCGACGGCTCGGCCCTCTTCAAGGCGGACGCCACCTGGTGCGCGGTCGCGGGGACCGGCGGGGTGCGTCTGTCGAGCGTCAACCTGCCCGGCAGCTTCATGCGCCACATCAACTCCGAGGTGTGGCTGGCCACTCCGGGCGGTCCGAACACGTGGGACAACCAGGCGTCCTTCACCGAGGACACCACGTGGTCGGTGGACGCGCCCTGGGCGCCGTGAGCTGACAGCGCCGGGTCCAACCGTTCGGTGGCCGGTCCGTCGGAGATCTTCCGGCGGGCCGGCCACCGGCGTGTCCGGGCGCGGCCCGCTCAGGCCGGCCGGACCCGCGCGCCGTCCAGCACCAGCGCGACCAGCCGCTCGGCCAGCTCCTCTTCGAGGGGTGCGTCGCTCACCAGGACGCGGGCGAAGAGGGGGCCACTGACGGCCTCCACCAGCAGGCCGGGATCGGTGTCCCCGGCGAGTTCGCCGCGCTCGATGCCGCGCCGGACCATGACGGTCCCGCGTTCCAGCCGGTCCTTCCAGTACGGGCCCCGGCGGTCCTCCAGGGTGTCGTCCCGCTCGACGCTCAGTCGCAGCAGCGCTTGGCCTTGGGCGGTGCGCAGCAGCCGGACGAGGGAGACGAAGAACGTCGTGAGGTCCTCCTGCACGTCTCCCGTGTCCGGGACGGGCACCGCGGCGTCGAGTTCCGCGACGAGCGCCTCGGCGATCAGGTTCTCGCGGGTCTTCCACCGCCGGTAGATCGACGTCTCGTGCACTCCGGCGGACCGGGCGACGGCGGAGACGGTCGCGCCCGCCAGTCCTTCGGCCGCCAGGATCTCGACGACGGCGGCCAGCACGGCTCTGCGCATGTTCTCCCCGCGTCGGCGCAGCGGCGGGGCGGCGGGGCGGGGCGTGGTCATGCGGCCTGCCTGATGGTCATACGGCCAGCCTAAAGCAACCCCACTTGCACAGGCTCTCCACACCGACGTAACGTCTAACGCAAGACGACCTGCGTTAGGTCGGCGGCCGTCGAGGGAACACCGCTTTTGGAGGTCACGTCATGGAGCAGATGCTCGCCGCACGCCTGCACGTCCCGAGTCGCACGTTGCGCGTGGAGGAGGTGCCCCGCCCTCAGCCCGGCCCGGGACAGGTGCTCGTGAAGGTCGAGGCGGCCGGGGTGTGCCTCTCCGACGTGCACCTGATCGGCGGCAGCCTCACCCCGCAGCTGCTGGACGGCGACACCGTCACCCTCGGTCACGAGGTGTCCGGCACGATCGCCGAAACGGGCGGGGGCGTCACGTCCTGGGTGCCGGGTCAGCGCGTGGTGCTGTACGCGGGAGAGACCCGCAACGGCGTCACGTACACCCGGGGCGTCGACTACGACGGCGGCTGGGCCCAGTACGCGCTCTCCTCCGAGGACGCGCTGACGCGACTGCCCGACTCCATCCCGTTCGACCAGGGCGCGATCATCCCGGACGCGGTGTCCACTCCGTGGGGCGCGATCACCGCGACCGCCGGGGTCCGCCCCGCCGAGGCGGTGGGTGTGTGGGGCGTGGGCGGCCTGGGGGTGCACGCGGTGCAGTTGCTGCGCGCCGTGGGCGCGTACCCGATCGTCGCCGTCGACCCGAACCCGACCGCCCGGCAGCGTGCGCTCGCCGCCGGTGCGGATCTGGCGCTCGACCCGGCCGCACCGGACCTCGCGGAGCGGGTCGCCTCGGTCACCGCCGGAGCGGGGCTGGCCGCGGCCTTCGACTTCGCCGGGGTGTCCGCCGTGCGCGAGCAGGCGCTGACCGCCCTCGCGAAGGGGGGACGGCTCGTACTGGTCGGCCTCACCGACAAGCCGCTGACGGTCACGCAGGGCACCCGCTTCAGCTACCTCCAGCAGCAGATCCTCGGCCACTACGGCTCCGACATGCCCGTCGCCCTCCCCCAGCTGCTCGGGCTGGTCGAAGGCGGGCGACTGGACTTCTCCGGCTCGATCAGCGGGACCCTTCCGCTGGCGGAAGCCGCCGAGGCCGTGGCCCGGCTGGAGCGCAAGGAGGGCGACCCCATCCGTCTGGTCCTGCGCCCCTGACATCTGCCCCCGGGTGCCGCGCACCCCCCGGACGCACGAGTGGAAGCGCTCCGCCCGCACATCCGGGGGGTGTTGGTCGCGCGGTGTCGGGGCGCTGTGAAAATAGGCGCCATGACCTGGGACGAGGGTGCCACCCTGCGGGTGGCGAGAGCGCCGGACGTGTTCGTGATCGAGGTCACCGGCGCGGTCGACCAGGCGGAGCGGGATCTTCTCGCCGCTGCCTGGCTGGAGGCGGCGGAGGCCGGTCTGCCCGCCACGGTGGTCGACCTGTCCGGTGTCACCTTCGGGGACAGCGGGCTGCTCAACGAGTTGCTGGTGGCGGAGCGCGGACACCGGCTCCGGGGCCGGGCGTTCATCATCGCCGGTCCGCTGCGCCCTCAGGTGCGGCGGCTTTTCACCGTCACGGGCACCCTGGACCACTTCGTCGTCGTGGGCACCGCCGGGGACGCCCCCGAACACCGGACCGGCTGACGTTTCGTCATCACCCTTGCCGTCATTGCGGGTTCACGGCCGTCGCGCCGGGCGGCGTGCGGCGGGTCCGGTGAGCATCGGTGCGCCGCCGAGAGCGGCCCGCAGTCCGTCGAGCCCCTGGGCGAGCTCCGCGCGCTGAACGGCGGGCATGCTGTCGATCGCCCCGGTCAGCACCTCGTCCCGCTTCCGGCGCACCTCGGCGAGGTGTGCGTGCCCTTCCGTGGTCAGACTCAGCGTCACCTCGCGTCCGCTGTCGGGGCTGGGCCGCCGCTCGACGAAGCCCGCGGACTGGAGCCGGTCGCACAGCCGGCTGAGCGAGGGCGCCGAGACGTTCAGGACGGCCCCGAGCACCCGCATCCGGATGCCGTCCTGCCGGTCGACGGCATACATCAGTCTCAGTTGCGCCAGGGACGCGGGGGCGGCCCAGCCCCGGTCGCGGGTCCGCTCCCAGAGCACGTCGAGCAGTTCCACGATGTCCCCCGCCGCGGACGCCACGTCGTGGGAACCCGGAGGCGTGGCCTCGGCTTCGGGCGGCATGATGCTTCCCCTCTGTCCCGGTGTCCCGGGGCGGGCCGGACGCACGGTGTGCGTCAGGCTGTGCCGTCCGGACCGGGTGGGCGGGCAGATCGGCTTCGTACACCATCGATGGCCGAGGGGACCTCGTGCGCGGTCTCCGAGGTGGTCCGCGCGGTGCGTCCCGGGGTCCGCTCCGCATCCATGGGGGTCGTGGTGAGGTGGTCCAGCGTACCGGTGACCTCCAGCAGCCGGTCGAGCGCGGCTCCCCGCCCGTCGAGCCGCAGGGCGACGCCCGCCTCGTCGGTCCGTCTGCGGATCATGATCAGCGCGGCCAGCCCGGAGGAGTCGACGGTGCCCATCGGGGCGCAGTCGAGGCGGAGTTCGCTCGCGTCCGGGTACTCGGCCAGCAGTTCCACGACGGTGTCGAGCAGGGTGTCGGCGCTGGTGTGGTCGAGGTCTCCACGCATCTCCACCCGGACCGCGCCCAAGGCGTCGTACCGCGTGCAGAGCCGGAAACCGTCGGAGGGTGTGGTCGTCATGCGTGCTTTCCGGAGCGGGCGTGCGGGCGGAGGGGGGCACCGGGCCGGCCGGCCGCGAGACGGAGGTGGCGGCCGGCGCGGGGGAAGTCCCTGAGCTCTTCGCCCAGTACCTCCAGTGCCGGTGCGAGGGAGAACGCCGGGACTCCGCGGGCGGTCAGGATCTCCCCGGTCCAGTCGAGGAATCCGGTGAAGAGTTCCGGGTCGTCGGTGTAGAGGGCGGCGGCGAGGAAGTCGACGATGTGTGCCACGTCCTCGGCCGTCCGGTCGCGCTGGGCCCCGGTGTAGTCGCGGGCCGCGGGGAAACGCTCGTCGAGCCCGGCCAGGACCGCCTTCACCAGCTGCGCCTTGCTGCGCACCACCAGGGTGTACTCCTGGTCGCCGAGGTGCGGCAGGTCGTCGATGGGCTGGTGGGCACGGGAGGTACGGGAGGCGACGCCGGACACCAGGAGAGCGGCGGCGGCGCGGGCCTCGGGGGCCCAGGCGTCCGCGCCGAGCAGGCGTGCGTACCGGCCGTCCGCGCCGAACGCCGCGCCGCCGGCGAGGACCGGGGTACCGGTCGCCTGGCAGGCGGTGATCGCGGCGTGGGCGGCGGGCAGCCGGGTGGAGAGAGAGGCCGACAGGGCCACGGCGTCGGCGCCGGTCCGGTGCAGGTGGGCGATCAGGTGCGCGGTGGGGACCTGGGCGCCCAGGTAGTCGACGCGCAGGCCGCGCAGGGTGAGCACCTCGGCGAGGATGCGGGCGGGCAGGGCGTGCCACTCGCCGTCGACGCAGGCGACGGTCACCCGGCGGACCGCGCCGCCCGTGCGGGCCGGAAGGACCGTGCGGGCGCGGGAGACGGCGGCGACGACCCGGTCGTTGATCGCGGTGGCCGCGTGCTCCTGGGCGACGGTGACGCGGTCGGCGGCCCACTCCACGCCGATCCGGCCCTGGACGGGCACGACGACGTCCAGCAGGACGCTCTCGGCGTCCGCTCCGTCGTCCAGGGCGTCCAGCACGAGCGCGGTGGCCGTGTGCTCGTCGCCCTCCAGGACGGCGTCCCACAGTCCGTCCCGCAGTCCTGCCAGTGGGTGGTCCGGTGCCCGGCGGATGTACGTACTCATGCGGTGAACCTGCCCCGGGTGTGGCCGTCCACCGCACTGAGGTGATGGGTTCGGGGAGCGGCGATGACCACGACGGCCATGTCGTCGTGGCGTCCGGCGCCGACCCACTGCGACGCGAGCATCTGGATGTGCTCGACGACGGCCTCGGCGGGCATCCCGCCGCACCGGGAGAGCGTGTCCCTCAGCCGGTCCTCACCGAAGAGGGTGTCCCCGAGCGGACCGCCCCTGGCCTCGGTGATCCCGTCGGTGAACAGCACGCAGCTCTCCCCGGGCGCGAGGACGGCCTCCACCGTCACGGCCCGGGCTTCCGGGAGCGCGCCCACCAGGGTGCCCCGGGTGGCGGCCTCCTCGACCTCGCCGCCCGCGCGGACGATCAGCGGGGCGGCGTGCCCCGCGCTGGTCAGCCGCAGCCGCACGGTGGCCGAGTCCCGTACCGCGGAGGCGAGTACGAGCGTGGCGAACCGGGCGTGGTGGGAGTTGAGGAGCGCGCCGTTGAGGAGGTCGATCATCCGCTGGTGGTCGTCGGCCATCGGCAGCAGCGCGTGCAGGGTGTTCCGGATCTTCCCGGTGAGCACGGCGGCGTTCAGGCCCTTGCCGCAGACGTCTCCGAGCACGGCGAGGGAGGGTTCGCCCTCGACCGCCGCGGGGTGCACGTCGTAGAAGTCGCCGCCCACGCGTTCGGTGTCGCGCGAGGCACGGTACCCGCCGGCGTACTCCACTCCGGAGACCTGGTGGAGAACCGGGGGCAGGAGCTCGCGCATCAACGTCTCGGTGATCGAAGCCTGTTCGGCGTACATGCGCGCGGCGGACATCGCCGCGCCCGCGCGGGCGGCGAACAGCCGGGCGAAGGTCTCCTCGTTCCGGCTGAACGCGTGGTGTTCGCCCCGGCGGAGCAGGATGAGCGCGCCGGCCGGGACGCCGTGGCCGGGCAGCGGGGTGACCACGATCGAGCCCACCTCGCCCATGTCCGGCGGCACCACCCAGGACGGGGCGAGGGCCGGGTCCATCCACCGTGACGGCACGGGCGGGAACCCCTGGAGCGCCTCGGCGAGGCCGGGCACCGCGTCGGGGTCGACGCGCTCCCGGGTGAGCGTCGCGGTGCCGCCCCGGGAGCACCGGGCGATCAGCGTGCCGCCGGTGGACGGGGCGACGACCAGTGCGGCGTCCGCGAGGTGCGCGGCGGCCAGCTGGGCTGTCACCTCGGCACATTTGTCGAGATTGAGCGAGGAGAGCAGGCGGTTGGACGCTTCGGTCAGGAAGGCGGTGCGCTCGCGTTCCCCGCGCAGCGCCTCGGTGGCGCGCAGCCGGTCCGTGTCGTCCACCAGCCACCACACCACCCCGCCGTCCGCCTGTCCGGCCGGGTGCGCCTTGAAGCTCCGGTCGCCGACGGGACCGGCGGCCGAGGCCGGGACCTCCCCGGCCCGGCGGACGAAGTGCGCGTCCGCCAGCCAGGACGGAACGGCGTCCGTCAGCGGGGTCCCGGGACGGGCCTCGGGGAAGAGGGCGGCAGCGGCGTCATTGGCCCGCTCGACGGCTCCTCTGGGCCCCACCACCAGGGCGGGGCAGGGAGCCGTGTTCCAGGCCGGCTCGGCCGAAGCGCTCGCACGGGCGGCAGGCGCCCGGTGTGCGGAAGTCACCAAACGAAGAAGGCCCGCTGCGCGAACCCCTCACCTCATCAACTCGACGACAGAATCATTGCCCCCCGGCAACACTCCTCCACCCGGGGGGCTTCTGGCAACCCGTCATGGTCTCCGGCACCTCGGTGCGCCGGTGTGACAGGCCCTCCTCGCGCGCGGGGTGACTTCCTGTGTGAGTTTCGGCACGCGGGGAACGCGGTGGTGGAGACCCACGCGAATCCGCGTGCAGGAGGAAAGGCGAGAACATGAGAAATGTCTGGTGCGGGCCCGTGGCTCTGAACGCTCTGGCCGGGGCCGATCCGACGGAGTTCTCGGTGGAGGCCTCCGACGACAGCCTCGGAACGGTGGACCGGCGTTCCCTCGTCCTCGAATTCGACCATCTCGTCGTCGACACGGGTCTGTGGAAATTCGGTCGCAGTACGGCCATTCCCATGGGTATGGTCGCGCGGGTGGATGCCGAACGCCGGGTGATCACCCTGCTCTGCACGAAGGAGCAGGTGAAGGGGGCTCCTCGGTTCGCCCGCGACCAGGACACCAACGATCCGGTCTATTTGGCGCGCCTCGGCGCCTATTACTCCGGAATCCTGACGCCGTGAGGCCGTTCGCGGATGCCCGGCCCGGGGTGCGGACGGCCGCCCCGGGCCGGGCACGGCATTCCGCCTCCGCCCATTCGTCCGTCTCCGGGGTGAAGCGCCATCAGTGAAATGACCGGACGGAAGAGACCCATCAGGGGAACCGCGTTCCTGGTCCCGGCGGACGGTTTCGCCCTTGTCCGGGTACGGGGCGACGCCGACGAGAATTCCGGGGCGCCCGAGTTGGCCGAAGCCCTCGGGGCGGCGTTGTGCGAGGGGAAAGAACGTACTGTGGTGGACCTGTCGGAGACGGAATTCGCGGACTCCGCGGTGCTGCACACTCTGCTCGACGCGCGTGCCCGTCATGAACGCGCCGGCGTGAGACTGGTGCTCGCGGGTCCTTTCCGCACCGCCGTACGTCGCTTGTTCGATGTCACCGGCACGGCGGACGCCTTCGCCATGGCCATGAGCGTGGAAGAGGCGGCCACATGCTGAAGCCGGCACGACACGCACGGCCCGTCACCCCGACGAAGCCGTGTTCCAGGGGGCGGAGGAGCACGTGAGCAGGGAACATCCGGTGGGCCGCGAGGAGAACGGACCCGTCGGCACGGAACCGCCCCTGCCCGGCGACGCCGCGGCCGCGCGCGCCATGGTGCGCGAGCTGCTGGACGAACAGTTCTGCAGCCTGGGGGGCATGGACCCGGACGACGTGGTCATCTCGGACGCGATGCTGGTGACTTCGGAGCTCGTCACCAACGCGATCCGCCACGGGGGCGGGCTCACCGGTTTCCGTGCCCGGCTCAGTGGCGAGGGGCTGCTGCTGGACGTCGCGGACGCGAGTCCCAGGGAGCCGCGGACCGTGCCCTCGCTTCCCGGCACGGTACGGGTCGGGGGCTACGGGTGGCCGCTGGTGCGGCGGCTCTCCTCCCGGGTCACCATCACGCGGGAGGCGCGCGGCAAGAGGATCAGCGTGCTCATCACCCTGTTCTGAGACCGTCGCGCGGGGCTGGGCCCTGGCGTGCTCGTCGCTTCCGCCGGGTCAGCAGCGGTGCGTGAGGCGGGCCACCAGGTCCTTCCAGCCCTCCTCGATGCGCTCGGCCGAGAAACATCGGCCGTTGCGGTGGAAGTTGAGGAACGAGGGGTCCAGGTAGGCGAGCAGCACCTGGGTCAGCAGTTCCACGTCGCCCGTCGCACCGGCCCGCCGGAGCAGGTCGGTGACGTGGGTGGCCCGGACCGTGCGGGCGGGCGCGCTGTAGCGGCGGGTGGGGCAGTTCTCCGCCTGCACGTACAGGTCGACGTACCTCATCATGTGGCGGATGGTGTGGACGCCGAATGCCTCCAGCCGCTCCAGCGGAGGCGCGCCGGGTCCGAGTGGCGGCGGTCCACAGATGACCGCGTTCTGGAATTCCTTCTCGGCGTGGTCGATGAGCGCGTTCATCAGGCCGACCCGGTCGCCGAAGCGGCGGAAGACGGTTCCCTTGCCGACATGGGCCGCGGCGGCGACGGCTTCCATGGTGACGTGGTCGGCCCCCACCTCGTGGACCAGCCGGGATGCGGCTTCCAGCAGGCGGATGCGGTTGCGGGCTGCGTCGGCACGCTCCTGGGGCTCGCGACAGGCCAGGGGCAGCAGCGTGACAGGGCGGTCGGAGGACACCTCTTCGGATCCGGTCTGCGCGGTCATCGCCCCAGCGTAACCCCCCTCCACGCAAAGTGGACCCTGGTCCGCTTCACGTGCTATACCCGTTACCGGACCACGGTCCGTTTTACTTTCCGCCGCCGTCCCCGGCACTTTTCACAGGAGACCCCCATGTCCACTCGCATCGTCGCCCTCGTCGGCAGCCTCCGCTCCGGTTCGCACAACCGCCAGCTGGCCGAGGCCGCCGTGAAGCTCGCCCCCGGGGGCGTGGAGGTCGTGATCCAGGACGAGATCGCCGAGCTGCCCTTCTACAACGAGGACATCGACGTCGAGGGCAAGGTTCCGGCCGTCGCCGCGACCCTGCGCGAGACCGCCAACAGTGCCGACGCGTTCCTCCTCTTCTCCCCCGAGTACAACGGCACCATCCCGGCCGTCCTCAAGAACGCGATCGACTGGTACTCCCGCCCGTACGGTGGCGGCGCCTTCACCGGCAAGCCGGTCGCCGTCGTCGGCACCGCCTACGGCCAGTTCGGTGGCGTGTGGGCCCAGGACGACGCCCGCAAGGCCGTCGGCATCGCCGGTGGTTCCGTGCTGGAAGAGGTCAAGCTCTCCGTGCCCGGCTCCGTCGTCCGCTTCGCCGAGACGCACCCGGTCGACGACGAAGAGGTCGCTCAGCAGCTGGTCGCCGTTCTCACCGAGCTGGCGAAGGCGGCCACCGCCGAGCCGCAGGCCGCCTGAGCACACCGATACGGCCGTGAGGCGCCGCCCCGCTCCGGCGGGTCGGCGCCTCGCGCAGTCCTCGTCCCACTCGGCGGTGCGACACGGCGGCCATCGGAACGTGGCTATCCGAACGAATGGTCTTCGCGGACGGTGAAGACCGCGCAGCCGTCGTGCTCGAAGCGCACCCGCCCGTCGAAGGCCGATCCGGAGTTGGTGCAGGCCCCGTAGTCCTGGCCCAGCTCACCGCCGAGCGCGATCCAGAACCGGCAGCCACCGCACTGGGCGTCGTACCACTCGTCCCGGTAGCCCGGGTCTCCGGTCGACCGGTTCGACGAGGCTGCCCACCGCGCATGGCACTCTCCGTTGTGCGCGCGGTCACTTCCCGTCCAAGGCCCGTCGGACATCCGCCCCCGCCTCCTCGCTCCCGGGCGGGAACACCCCGCACCGGCTCTTCCACCACCCGGCCCTTACACCGTCCGTGCACGCACCGTCGCGGTCCGTCGCGTCAGCCGCCGCCGAGGGCCGCACCGAAGGCCCCGTCCTCCTGTTCGACACCGCTGCAGGAGTCGTCGGCCACGGTGGCCTCTCCCTCCGCGCACGCCCGGTCGCGGAAAGTCGACCACAACGAGAGCGCGCCCACCCCCTGTTTTTCGGCGAAGGTCCGCAGGCCGGAGGCGTCGGCCAGGGTGAACGTCTCCCCCGCCACGTCGTTGACCCCGGCCATCACCGTGAGGTGCAGGGCCTTCCACGCCCCGGCGGAGTCGAGGTCCAGCGCCTCGGCGAGCTGGGTGTGCGCGGCCCGGGCCGCCTGCTGCGCGTACTGGCCCATGTCACCGTCGTGGGACTCGCTGTAGTTCATCGCCATGACGTTGACCGCCGAGAGCTCGACGCCCTCGGTGACGGCGTCTTCCAGCAGCGTCAGCCCGCTCGCGTCCAGCCCGTCCGGCATCACCGGCAGGGTGTACGTGACGTCCAGGTCCCGTGACTTCTGGAGCAGCCGGATCGCCCGGTCGCGTCGCACCACGGACGCCCGGTCGGTGAGGGTGTCCCCCTCGATGTCGAAGTCCGCCCGGTCCGCGCCGACCGCGTCCAGCACCTTCGCGTACGCGTCCGCGAGGTCCTGGGCGCTGTCGCAGGCGAGCGCCAGTTCCGTACCGGCGGCGCCGCCGAAGGAGACCCGTACGTCGGCCCCGGACGCGGTGAGGGCGGAGACCCGGGCGCGTACCGCCGCGTCGTCGGCCGCCGCGCTGCCGCCCCAGCTCGGGGTGCAGCCGCCGTCCGCGACGACGAAGGCCAGGTTGTACGTGTCGGGCGAGCCCGCTCCGTCGGTGTCCGAGGCCGTGGTGGCGCTGACGTACGGGGTGTAGGCGGGGCTGTCGGCGGCCTTGGCCGAACTGCTCGGCGGCACCGGCGCGTTGTCGCTCTGGTCGGCGACCGTACCGGTGGCGCATCCGCCGCAGGCCAGCGCGAGGGCGACCGGCCCGGCGAGCGCCGCCGCGCGTTTGGACGGTCCGCGCACGGATGGTGTTCCACGCAAGACGGCACCTGCTCTCTCGTCCGAAGTGCCCCTCAACAGGTGGCGAAAGGGGCGGCATTCACCGCAAACCTCTCATGGAACGGGCATCGGGAAGGACCGGCGCATCTCACATCCGGTGGTCCGACGCGGTCGCCGTCGGCGCCGAACGCCGTAGCGGCGAAGCGAGTTGACCAGGTGCAGGGTGCCGTCGGCCGGGCCGGACACTCAGCGACCCGACAGTTTGGGCGCTGTCGCACAGGGCGCGCCCAGGGTTCTGCCACGGGGCGCACATCGCCGCCCGCCACCATGCGCTCATGCATGCCGACACCGTTTCCCAGAAAACCCCGAGGCCGCACGGCCGCCGCCGCAGGCACGCCGGTCCCGCACGGCAGAAGCCGGGCGGGGGACCCGTGTTCGTCGACGCCTCGGGGCGCCGGGCCCGGCTGCTGCGCCGGGCCGGGGCCGTGCTCGGTCTCGCCGTCGTCGGTTACGCGGCCGTGCTCGCTCTCGCCTTCATGGGCGGCATCTCCATGTCGCCCTCGCGACTGCTGCCCTTCGACACCGGGCAGCCCGCGGAGGCCGCCCCCGGCGGCATCGCACCCCCGGACGGCTCCCCCCGGCCCACCGACGGGGCGACGCCGCCCACCGCGGACGCCCGGTGACCGCCTCGACACGGCGCCGCCGGACTCCGGGCCGGGGCGCGCGGCACGCGACCCCGGGCCGGATGGAACGTGTCAGCCGGCGGGCCGTCCCCCGCCCCCGCGCGGTGCTGGCGGTCCTGCTGCTGCTCGGGCTGGTGAGCACCCTGCTACTGGACGGCTTTCTGCGCTCCGAGGTGGGCGGCGACCAGCGGGTGCGCTCGGGTGCCGCCTCGAACAACGTGCCGGAGAGCGTGCTGGACGGCGGCCCCTTCCTGAGCTTCCGGGACGGGAAGGCGCACTCGGAGTCCGTGCCGGACAAGACGATCGTCCTCACCTTCGACGACGGACCCGACCCGGAGTGGACCGAGCAGGTGCTCGACGTCCTCGACGACAACGACGTGCCCGGCACGTTCTTCCTGGTCGGCTCCATGATCGCGCGCCACCCCGACGTGGTGCGGGAGATGGTCGCCGACGGTGACGAGGTGGGCATCCACACCTTCACCCACGTCGACCTCTCCTACCAGAGCACGGCCCGCGTGACACGGGAGATCGCCCAGACGCAGCTGGCCCTGGCCGGGGCCGCGGGCATCACCACCAATCTGTTCCGCGCCCCCTACTCCTCCACCCCCGACGCCGTCGACGACTACAGCTGGCCGGTCTACGAGAAGCTGGGGGCGATGGGGTACACCAGCGTCTTCATCGACACCGACAGCGAGGACTGGAAGACGCCGGGCGTCGACGCGATCGTGCGCGGCGCCACCCCCGCGAGCGGCAAGGGCGCCTCGGTCCTCTTCCACGACTCCGGCGGCGACCGCTCGCAGACCCTGAAGGCGCTGCCCGCCTACATCAAGAAGATGAAGGCCGCCGGGTACACCTTCACCACGGTCAGCGGCGCACAGCAGCAGGCGGCGCAGGCATCCGGCACGGCTGCACCCGCGCCGCCCGGTGGCTCCGCCGTCGCGTCCGATCCGGCACAGGCCGCGCACCACACCGCGGACACGGCCTCCGTCTGGGAGGGGCGCGGGCTGCTGCTGGCCGTCGCCGTGGCGGAGTGGACCGTACCGGCGCTGGCGACCCTGCTCGGGGTGGTCGGGGTCGCCGTCCTCGGCAGGTTCGGGCTGATGGTCCTCCTCGCCGGGCGCCACTACCGCCGGCGCAATCGGCGGCGGTTCTCCTGGGGGCCCGAGGTGACCCGGCCAGTGAGCGTGGTGGTGCCCGCCTACAACGAGAAGGAATGCATCGCCGGGACCCTGACCTCACTGGCGGCGAGCACCCATCCGATCGAGATCATCGTGGTCGACGACGGCTCGACCGACGGGACGGCGGAGATCGCCGAGTCGCTCGGACTCCCGCAGGTGCGGGTCGTGCGGCAGGAGAACGCGGGCAAGTCCGCGGCGCTCAACAACGGTGTCCGCGCGGCCCGTCACGATCTGGTCGTGATGATGGACGGCGACACCGTCTTCGAACCCGACACCGTGCGGCTGCTGGTCCAGCCGTTCGCCGACCCGCGGGTCGGCGCAGTGGCGGGCAACGCCAAGGTCGGCAACCGCTCCACCCTGATCGGGGCCTGGCAGCACATCGAGTACGTCATGGGCTTCAACCTCGACCGGCGCATGTACGACCTGCTCGGCTGCATGCCCACCATTCCGGGCGCGATCGGCGCGTTCCGCCGCGAGGCGGTGCTCCAGGTGGGCGGGATGAGCGAGGACACGCTCGCCGAGGACACGGACATCACGATCGCCCTGCACCGGGCGGGCCACCGGGTCGTCTACGCCGAGCACGCCCGCGCGTGGACCGAAGCACCCGCCTCCTTCGGCCAGTTGTGGCGCCAGCGCTACCGCTGGAGCTACGGCACCATGCAGGCGCTCTGGAAGCACCGCCGCTCGGTCACCGACCGGGGACCCTCGGGCCGGTTCGGCCGGATCGGGATGCCGCTGGTGGTCCTCTTCCAGATCCTCACCCCGCTCCTCGCGCCACTCATCGACGTCTTCACCCTCTACGCGATGCTCTTCGTCGACTTCACGGGTTCGCTGCTGGCATGGCTTGCCGTACTCGGCGTCCAACTGGCGTGCGCCGCGTACGCGTTCCGCCTGGACCGGGAGAAGTGCCGCTACCTGCTGATGCTGCCGCTCCAGCAACTCGCCTACCGACAGATGATGTACCTGGTGCTGATGCACTCCGCACTGACCGCACTCACCGGCGGCCGGCTGCGCTGGCAGAAGCTGAAACGCACCGGCGCGGTGGGCGTACCCGGCGCACCCGGCGCTCCGGATGCTTCCGGCGCCGCCGGCGCTTCCACGGAGGCGGGCTGATGGCCGGCACCCACCGCCGGACAGCTCCGGCTCCGGCTCCGGCTCCTCAACCCGCAGCGGAACCAGGGGCATTCGAGGGACGGGCCGCACTGCGGGCGGGACGCGCCGGAGGACGCGATCCGTACGTCGACGCTCTGCGCGCCCTCGCACTCGTCCGGGTGGTCACCTACCACACCTTCGGATGGCCCTGGCTGGGGTTCGTATTCCCTTCCATGGGCGTGATGTTCGCCCTCGCGGGCTCCCTGATGGCGCGTTCGCTGGAGCGGCCCGCGTGGTCGGTGATCCGCGGCAGGCTGCGCCGACTCCTCGTACCCGTCTGGGTGTTCGGCCTGGTGCTCGGCTCCGCGATGGTGGTGCACGGGTGGGTACCCGGCCCGGACGCGCTGTACTGGGTTCTGCCGGTGGGTGATCCGCCGGGCAACGCCTGGGGCGAACAGGCGTGGGCGGTGCTCTGGTACCTGCGGACCTATCTGTGGTTCGTGCTGCTCTCCCCCGTTCTGCTGCGCCTGTTCTCCCGGTGGCCCCTGTCGGTGGCGGCCCTGTCGCTCGTACCGGTGGTGTTGCTGGCAACGGTGTGGCAGGTGCCCGACGGCCGGCTCGGCAGCGGGATCAGCGATCTGTCGGTGTTCCTCTTCTGCTGGCTGCTGGGCTTCGCACACCGGGACGGCACCCTGGACCGGATCCGGCCGGGACGGACCGTCGCGGTGGCGGCGGGGCTGATGGCGGCGGGCGCCTGGTGGGCCCTGACCCACCGGGCCGACGGGAGTTACGACCTGGACGACATCCCGCTCGCCCAGGCGCTCTGGTCCGGCGGAGCGGTCGCGCTGCTGCTGCGGTTCCGGCCCGGCACCCCGGCCGCGCCCGGGCGCGTCCGGTTCCTCGGGCGGGTGGTGCGCGTCTTCAACTCCCGCGCGGTGACGATCTATCTCTGGCACGAGGTCGCGCTGATGCTGAGCGTGGCGGTGATCGACCTGATGTGGCAGGTGCCGTCGATGGAGGAGCATCTGCCGCTGGGCAGTACGTGGTTCCAGTTCGCGGTCGCCTGGCCGCTGATCGCCGCCGCCGTCGCCGTGTTCGGCTGGGTGGAGGACGTGGCGGCCAGGCGGTCACCGCGGCTGCTGCCGTGAGCGCGCGGCCTCATCGGCCAGGAGCTCCGTGAGAGACGGCCGCCCGGGTCAGTGGGGCTTCGGCGCGGGCTCCAGGACGAAGACGGGGATCACCCGGTCCGTCTTCTCCTGGTAGTCCGCGTAGTCGGGGTACGCCTCGACCGCGCGCTTCCACCAGACGGCCTTCTCGTCCCCCGTCACCTCACGGGCGATCATGTCCTGCCGGACCGGCCCGTCCTGGAGCTCGACACGCGGGTCGGCGCTGACGTTGTGGTACCAGACCGGGTGCTTCGGAGCCCCGCCGAGGGAGGCGACCACCGCGTAGACGCCGTCGTGTTCGACGCGCATCAGCGCGGACTTGCGGATCTTCCCGCTGCGGGAACCCAGGGTGGTGAGCACGACGACCGGCATGTCGCGCATCGTCGTGCCCTCCGTCCCACCGGAGCTCTCGTACAACTCGACCTGGTCACGCACCCATTGGCTGGGGCTGGGCTCGTACTCGCCCTGGAGAGGCATGGTGTGTCCCGTCGTCGTTCGGTCCGGCCGCGCCGAACCTTCGCCGGGCACGGCCGGGTCCATCATGCAGCGCGACCGGCCGGGTCGCCCGCCCGGAGCGGGTGTCCGGCGCGGCGCGCTTTCCCGTACAACCGTCCGGGACCCGGCCGTGTCTTTCAGGCATCAACCGGGTGTCCACGGGGTGCGAGAGACGCGCCCCGTGCACATCCCTTCGAGGAGGACTGCTCGGCCGCGAGGACGGGCGGTTCTCCGGGCGGACACCACCTGGAGGAGTGCCCGACCGGACCGGTGGTCCGGGAGACCGTCCCGGATCCCACGTCCTTTGATTCCTGCCGGCGTTCGGCGCGGGTCAGCGGGAGGCGAGGGCGGACAGCAGGGCGAGCGCCTCGGCCAGGCTGGTGGGGCGCAGCACGCCGTCCGGCTGGTTCCCGGCCCAGCCGGGTCCGGCGAGCACGACGGCCGGGGTGGTGCGTGCGCCGCGTACCCCCCACTCGATGGAGGCGACCCGCTGGGCCAGTGGCCGGCTCGCCGTCGCACGGCCCTGCGACCAGAGGACGATGCCGGCCGGGCCGGTGCGCCGGGCCGCCTCCTCCAGGGCTTCGACCGGCAGAGCGGCCCCGAACATCCGCACGGGCAGGCCGCGTTGCATCAATCCTGCGGTGAGGGCCTCCAAGGGCAGCGTGTGGTTCTCGTCCGGCACGCAGGCCAGCAGGGAGACGGCGGCGCCGCGCACGGGCGGTGGGCCGACGGCGGCGCGCCGGAGTGCGGTGGAAACGTGCCAGGAGAGCAGGTGCTCCACCTCCACGTACCGCTCGCCGGAACTCTCCCAGCGGCGGCCGACGGCGTTCAGGGTCGGCATGATGACCTCGTCCCAGGCGCCCACGAGCCCGTGCCGGTCCAGTGCGAGGGCGAGCAGGTCCTCGACGGCGCGTGCGTCCAGGCGGACGGCCGCCCGTGCGAGCCCCCGGGCTTCGGTGCGCCCGCGGCCGACCGGAAGGGCGCCCGGGGCGGTGGACGGGCGTGCCGGGGCGGGCCGCGTCTCCCGGGTGGCACCCGGGGGCGCGCTCCCGCCGCCCGACGCGGCGGCGATCGCGGCGCGGGCGGCCTCGGCCGGCGGGAGCCCCGCACTGGTGAAGTCACACATGCGCATGAGGAGTTCGACGTCGGCGGAGGTCCAGCGGCGGTGTCGGCCGCCTTCGCGCTCGGCCGGCCCGATGCCGTAACGACGTTCCCAGGAGCGGAGGGTGGTGGGGGCCACGCCCAGCAGCCGCGCGACGGCTCCGGTGGTCAGGCCTCCGTCGTACCCGGCGGGGTGGGGGGCGTTGACGCGGGTCACGTCCGCACTCCCGGTGCCCGGCGTCTTTGCGGGCCTGCGGTTCGATGCGTCCCCGGGCCCGCGACTCGATGCGTCCATGCACTCACGATACGACGCAGAAACGATGCATGTTGCCGCACCGGTGAGGAGCCGGGTTGTCTGGCACCCACGGAACACCTCGGCTCCGGCGGGCCGTTGGCGCTCCTGGCCGGGTGGCAGTGCGGCCCCCACGGCCCTCTGCCGCCCGGGCCCCGGGCTTCCCGGGTTCCCGAGGAGGAGGACACCGATGACCGCAGTCGACGTAACCGTGAGGCATCGCGTACCGGAGGCCCTGGTCCGACCGCCCGCGCAGGAGCGTAGCGAGGACGAGGACCGCGCCGCAGCAGAACTGGCGGATGGACTCCTCCGGGGCGACGCGGAGTCCTTCGCCCGGATCTTCCACCGGTGGGGAACTCTCGTCCACACCCTGGCCGCCCGCTCCCTCGGGGATTCCCGCGAGGCCGAGGACGTCACCCAGCAGGTGTTCCTGGCGGCGTGGCGGGGGCGTGCGGGGTACCGCCCGGAGCGCGGGCCGCTGCCCGGCTGGCTGGTCGGCATCACCCGGCGCAAGATCGCCGACGCCCTGGCCGCCCGCACCCGGCGCGGCGAGCTCGCCGCCGCCTCCGCCGCGCGGGAGCAGGTGCGCGGCACCCGGGGGGCCGGTCCCGAGACCGTCCTCGACCGGGTGCTGGTCGTCCAGGAGCTGGGCAAACTCCCCGCGGTGCAGCGGCACATCCTCTGCATGGCCTTCTTCGACGACCTCACCCAGGTGCAGATCGCCGAACGGACCGGTCTGCCCCTGGGGACCGTCAAGAGTCACGCCCGCCGGGCCCTGGTGCGGATGCGTCGGTCGCTCACGGCGGCCGCCCCGGAGCTGCGCTGACGTCACGTCATTTCCGCGGGGCACACCGGAAGCCGTCCGGGTGCGTCCGGCCGGTGGCCCCGGGCGGAAGCAGGTCCTGAGGGAGGTGCACATGGCGCACCATGTCCACGAGGACGACCTGACGGAACTGGCTCTCGGCCACCGGTCCGCGCGTGACGGCCCCGCGGTGCAGCACCTGCGCCGGTGCGCCGACTGCCGCGCCGAGTTCGAGGCGCTCTGTGCCGTGGTGGCCGCCGCCCGCGCGGTGACCGCCGCCGACCTGCCCCTTCCGCCGCCGCAGGGTGTGTGGGAGGCGATCAGCGCCGAGATGGGCGGGTGCGGGGCGTGAGACGGCGGAGCGGGTCCGGCGGGGGCGTCGGTTCGCACGGGCCCGGTCCCGGCCCGGAACCCCCGGGCCGACCCGGGGAGTGACTCCGCGCCGGTCCGACGCGCGACACCCACGCGTCGGATGCGTCCGTGAGGGCTCCCGCTGCGGAAGTATCGGCGGCAGCACCGGCACGGCCGCGGGGTACGGCTCTCACCGCCGTGACCGGCGCGCCGCGCCCCCGCCCGTGCGCCGCCCCTCGTGGACGGCCCGAACACCGCACCGAACGGCCTCTCGTGGGGCGGCCGGGAAGTGCCCGCACCCGTCCGTCCACCTCTGACCGGAGGAGAGAGCGTCCCCCTTGACGTACGCCGACGTGGTGATCGTGGGTGCCGGGGCGGCCGGTCTGTCGCTGGCATACCGGCTGTGCGCGCCCGACGCGCCGGTGCCGCTCTCCGTGCTCCTGGTCGACGCCCCGCCGGGACCGCTCCGGCCGCCGCCGCGCACCTGGTGTTTCTGGGAGGAGCCTGACGGCGAATTCGACGCGGCACTGTCCGCGTCCTGGGAGCGGCTGCGGGTGCGCGCCCCCGACGGGACGGCCACGGTGGCGGTGCCCGCGCCGCTCCGGTACAAGATGCTCCGCTCGGACGCCTTCGCCGCCCTGGTGGGGGCCGGGCTCGACGCGGCCACTGGTTTCCGGCGCGCCGAGATGACCGTGCGGACGGTGCGCGACGCGGGCGGGGGCGGGGGCGAGGTGGTCGGCGAGGACGCCCGGGGCCGTCGTACCGTCGTGAGGGGACGGTACGTCTTCGACTCGCGGCCTCCCCGCCGGCTGCCGGCGGCCCGTACCACGCTGCTCCAGCACTTCACCGGCTGGTTCGTGCACACCGAGCGGCCCGTGTTCGATGCGGACACCGCCGATCTCATGGACTTCCGGACCCCCCAGCCGCGCCACGGTCTCTCCTTCGCCTACGTCCTCCCGCTGGACGCGCGCTCGGCCCTGGTGGAGTACACGGAGTTCTCCCGCGAGCCGCTCGAACCTGCCGCCTACGAGCAGGCGTTGGACCATCACCTGGGCGAGGTGCTGGGTGCTTCGCCCTACCGGGTGTCCGCGACCGAGCACGGCGTCATCCCGATGACGGACGGCCGTTTCCCCCCGCGTGCCGGACGGTCGGTGTTCCGCATCGGTACGGCGGGCGGTGCCACCCGTCCCTCCACCGGCTACACCTTCGGCGCTGTCCAACGCCAGAGCCGGTCGCTCGCGGCGGCGCTGCGCGAGGGGAAGCGGCCTCCGGTACACCCCGCCTACCGTGCCCGGTCCCTCGCCATGGACGCGGTCATGCTGCGGGCGCTGGACACCGGGCGGGTGGACGGCGCCGGCTTCTTCACCGGCCTCTTCCGCTCGGTCCCCGCCGCGCGGCTGCTCCGTTTCCTGGACGGATCCGCCCCTCTGCGCGAGGAGTTGCTCGTCGGACTCCGCACCCCGGTGGTTCCGATGCTCCGGACCGTCGCCGAACTTCCCTTCCGTGCCCGCCGCCCCGCCCCCGAGGCCCCTGTCTCCTCACCTTCCCCTCCCCCACCTGCCCGACGAGGAATGACCACGCCATGACCCTGCTGCACGACGCCGAGTTGTCCTCCGCGTTCGACCACGCCTCCCTCGCCTACGACCGCCTGGTGGCGGCCAACCCCGGTTACCACGCCCATCTGCGGCGCTCGGCCCGCCGCCTCGGGCTGCCGCACGGCGGGGCGGGGTTGCGGGTGCTCGACCTGGGATGCGGCACGGGGGCGTCCACCGCCGCACTGCTGGCCGCAGCCCCGTACGCGGAGATCGTGGCGGTCGACGCGTCGGCGGGCATGCTCGCGCAGGCCGCCGCGAAGGAGTGGCCCGCCCACGTCAGGTTCGTGCACTCCCCGGTGGAGGGGCTGGCGGACGGCCCGGCGGTCGACCGCAACGACGTCACCGCCCGGGGTCGTTACGACGCGGTGTTCGCCGCCTACCTCTTCCGCAACGTCACCGATCCGGACGCCACCCTCGCTTCGACTCGCGAACTCCTCGCCCCCGGAGGCAGGCTGACGGTGCACGAGTATTCCCTGGCCGAGGGCCGGGCGCACCGTGCCCTGTGGAGTTCGGTCTGCCGCTCGGTGGTGATGCCGCTGGGCCGGGCCGCCGGGGACGGGGAGCTCTACCGTCATCTCTGGCGCAGTGTGCTGGACTTCGACACGGCGCCCGCCTTCGCCGAACGGCTGGGCCGTGCCGGTTTCGAGGAGGTACGGGTGCTGCCGCTGCCCGGCTGGCAGACCGGCATCACCCACACCTTCGTCGCGCGGGCCCCGCGCCGCTCCGGGGACCGGGGTGCGGCGTGAGGCGGCCGGGAGGGCGCGTCCCGGACGGGCGGCGGCACGGTCTGGACCGGCGGGCGGAGGTGCTCCGGGCCCCGGAAGGCCGGGCCCGGTTCGACGGCGGGGCCCCGGCGGTGGCGGTGGTCGGCGGCGGCATCGCGGGGCTCGCGGCGGCCACGCTGCTGGCCGAGCGCGGGGCGCGGGTCACGCTCCACGAAAGGGAGTCGACACTCGGCGGGCGGCTCGCGGGGTGGTCCACCGAACTCGCGGACGGCTCTCCGGTGACCATGAGCCGGGGTTTCCACGCCTTCTTCCGCCAGTACTACAACCTGCGCGGGCTGCTCCGCCGCGTCGATCCCGGGCTGGACTCGCTCACCGCCGTGCCGGACTACCCACTGCGGCACAGCGGCGGGATGTACGACAGCTTCGCGCGGGTACCTCGTACCCCTCCGCTCAGCGCGATGGGATTCGTCGCCCTCAGCCCCTCGTTCGGAGCGCGCGATCTGCTGCGGATGAACCCGCGCGCCGCCCTGCCGCTGCTCGATGTGCGTGTGCCGGAGGTGTACGAGCGGCTGGACTCGGTCAGCGCACGCGACTTCCTGGCGCGGGTGCGTTTCCCGGAGGCGGCGCACCACTTGGCCTTCGAGGTGTTCTCGCGGAGCTTCTTCGCCGATCCGGGCGACCTCTCCGCCGCGGAGCTGGTCCTGATGTTCCACATCTACTTCCTCGGCTCCAGTGAGGGGCTGCTCTTCGACGTACCGGCGGAGCCGTACCCCCAGGCGCTCTGGGACCCGCTCCACGGGTATCTGGAGAAGCACGGGGTGCGGGTGCGGACGGGCTCGACCGTGGAGAGCGTGACCCCTGCCCCGGACGGCGGGCTCGACGTCACGGCGGACGGCCGCACCCGGCGCCGGGACGCGGTGGTGCTGGCCCTCGACTCGGGCGGGCTGCGGCAACTGGTCTCGGCTTCACCCGGGTTGGGCGACGGCCGGTGGCGCGGGAGGCTGGCCCGACTGCGTACCGCCCCGCCGTTCCTGGTGTCGCGGCTCTGGCTGGAGCGGCCCGTGGCGGCGGACCGCCCGGGCTTCCTCGGCACCAGCGGGTACGGCCCGCTGGACAACGTGAGCGTCCTGGAGCGCTGGGAGGGCGAGGCCCTGCGCTGGTCCCGGCGCACCGGCGGCTCGGTGGTGGAGCTGCACGCGTACGCGGTGGCGCCGGGCGCCGACCGGAGAGCCGTACAGGCCGATCTGGTACGTCAGTTGAACCGGATCTACCCGGAGACCTCGGGGGTTCGGGTGGTGGATTCCCGGCACGAGTGGCGGGCGGACTGTCCGCACTTCCCGGTGGGCGGCTACCGCGACCGTCCCACCGTGCGCACACCCGATCCGGCCGTGGTGGTCGCGGGCGACCTGGTCCGCACCGAACTGCCGGTCGCTCTGATGGAGCGGGCGGCCACCAGCGGATTCATGGCGGCCAACGCCCTGTTGGCCGGCTGGGGAGTGCGGGGCCAGACCCTGTGGACGGTGCCGAGGGCCGGGCGGTCGGCGGTGCTCCGCCAACTCGCCCGGCTGGGAACGGCGTAGTTTCCTGCGCCCGGTTCCTTCCCAGCGGGCCGGCACGCGGGGGCGAAGGGTGCGCGGCGGGGAGCCGGACCGGTCGATCGGGACGAAATTCACGGTTCGCCGGGTGCGTGTGCCACTGGCTGAGACGCCCCGTCTTCTCCTCCGGTGTTACACGACTTCGTCGTTAGGATTCGGCAATGACTACCGACTTTCCCCTCTTCCGGACGACGAAGCCCACGCCTGAGGCCGAGCGCGAGAACGTCCTCGCCGCACCGGGGTTCGGCCAGTACTTCACCGATCACATGGCCTCGGCGGTGTGGACATCGGCGGATGGTTGGCAGGACCGCAAGATCGGCCCGCTGGAGCCGTTTTCCCTGCACCCGAGTGCGGCGGTTCTGCACTACGGGCAGGAGATCTTCGAAGGGCTGAAGGCCTATCGCCACGCGGACGGCAGCGTCTGGCTGTTCCGGCCGGAGGCCAACGCCCGGCGCTTCGCCCGCTCCGCCGAGCGGCTCGCGCTGCCCCAGTTGTCCGAGGAGGACTTCCTCGCCAGCATTGAGGAGTTGGTGCGTGCGGACGAGCCGTGGGTTCCGGTGTCCACCGGTGAAGAGAGCCTCTATCTGAGGCCGTTCATGTTCGCCTCCGAGGTGTTCCTGGGTGTGCGGCCCGCCGCACAGGTGACCTACTCGGTGATCGCCAGCCCTGCGGGCCCGTTCTTCGCCTCGGGCATCGAGGGCGTGACCCTGTGGATCAGCAGCAAGTTCACCCGCTCGGCCAAGGGCGGTACCGGAGAGGCCAAGTGCGGCGGCAACTATGCCGCGAGCCTGGCCGCGCAGGTGGAGGCGAAGCAGCACGGCTGTGACCAGGTGATGTATCTGGACAGTGCGGGAGAGAACACGCTGGAGGAGTCCGGCACCATGAACGTGTGCCTGATCACCTCGGACGGCCGACTGGTCACCCCCGCCCTCGGCACCATTCTGGAGGGTGTCACCCGTGACACGGTCCTGACTCTGGCCGGCGACCTCGGCCTGGTTCCCGAAGAGCGGTCGATCACCCTGGGCGAGCTCCGGTCGGGGGCCGCCGACGGAAGCATCACCGAGGTGTTCGCGGCCGGCACGGCCGCGGTGATCACCCCGATGGTCGGATTCAAGGGCGAGGGCTACGAGTTCACCGTCGGAGACGGCACGCCCGGCAAGCACACCCTGGCGATGCGCGAGCATGTTCTGGACATTCAGTTCGGTCGCACCGAGGACAAGCACGGCTGGATGCGGCGCGTTCTCTGAGCCCGCATCACGGTGAACCGTCGCGCGGATCTTCGGGACGCGGTGGTGACGGCACTCGAATCCGGCGGGCCGCGGCACGTGGCGGCGGCCCGCCCCGAGGCCGAACCACACCGCGCTGAAAGGCCAGCCACCCTCCAGCCACGTCCCCCAAGCTCACGACAGTCCTTCAGCGTCCCCGATCACTCCGTCGCTCGATGGAACGCAGTCCAGGAACGGACCGAACTCGCCGCAGAATCCTCACGAGTTCGGACTGGGACTCCTTGTTGAGAAGCGAAGGGTTCTCCTCCAGCATCAGTCTCACGTTGTCCCTGATCTGTTGGGGCGTGGGCCTTACGAGCACACCGGACTCCGAGGAGCCATCGCTCGCCCCGATCCGGTCCCCTCGCAGAACCCTCAACTGCTCCTCGCTGAAAAGCCTCCGCATCAACGCTGCGGCACGTCGCGCCGGCGCCTCCTCGCTGCACATACTCCTTCGGTCCTCGCCGCGTGCGGCGTCACCCTCCCACGAGGCTTCCGGGGACTCGGAGCCGGTCGAGACGAGCGGCTCGGCGGTCTCGTCCTTGTTGTCGGTATTGGGGGTCCGGGCAAACTTGCCACGCGTCGACTCCACGAACGGACGGGCCCGACCGTCCCACCATCGCTTGAGGCGTGGCGCGCTCCACTGCACGAAGGTGACGAGCAAGACCAGGAGTGCGAGCACCTCCTCAAGGTCCAAGCGCTCCGGTTCCTCGGGTTGCGCCCCGCAGTGACACTCGTGCGCGCACGGGGACGGCGGCTCGACGAACGAGTACTCCTGGTGCTCAGGGCCGTCGGGAACGAACGTGGCGTGCCCGACGAGGCGCATCTCTTCGTCGTACAGGTTGTGGTGGATCCCACCCTCCTTCGACTGCCCGGGAGTCAACCCGTCGGCGTACTCGAAGTTTCCACGAATGCTGACCATGTGCTGTTCCCCCCAAGAAGTGGACGCCGAATGGGCCCCGACCACATCGCACCCGGCTTGTCCGGGCACCCGGCGCGCCGCCAGGTGCCGAACGCGGCTGGGCCCCCGGCCCGTGCCCAACTGTACTGACGGACACCGCCGTCGGACTTGGGTGGTCAGCGGCGACGGATCCCCTCGGCGCGCCCCCTCACCCCGGGAACCGCCCGCTGCTGCGCAGCTCCCAGCGGCGTTCGGCGTACGCGAGGTCGTCGCGCCAGAGCCGCCCCGCCGAGGCGCGCATCAGCGGGCGCAGCAGGGGGGCCGCCGCGCGGGCGAGGGCGAAGCCGCCGCGGTCGGAGGCGGCGACGACCGCCTCGACGACGGCGGTGCGCGGCCTTCCCGAGGGGTCGTTGCCGAGCGGGGTCGCGTGGCTCTCGACCACGGAGCCCCGGCCCTCCCCCTCGGTGATGTGCATGACGACGGTACGGGGTTCGGGCGCGGTGAACACGGCGCGTACGGGCACCACGACGCGGCCCGCGACCTTGAAGGAGACGTCGACCGCGAAACCGTCCCGGCCGTCACCCGCATCGCCGGACTCGCCGGACTCGCCGCCGGGGACGTCGAGCACGGTCAGGTCCACGAAGGAGTACGGGTGGAACCAGGCGCCGTGCCAGGGGTCGAGGCGGTTGGCGACGACGTCCTCGGGTTCGCAGGTGCCGAAGCCCTCGTACACGGCGTCGACCGCCGTCGCGGGCACCGGGCGCGCGGGGACGACAGGCCGGTCCAGCGGGGTCTCGCCGCCCGCCTCGTCGAGGCGCACCCAGGCGAGGACCCCGTCGTCGAAGGCGGGGTAAGGCTCCCAGCCGGCGAACGGCTCGCCGTTCAGGGCGAGTCCGTGCCAGTGGCAGACGAGGGTGCCGCAGCGGACCGGGCTGTCCCGCAGGGGTGCGCCGAGGTGCGGGCAGGCGCCGGGTCCGGCGCGCAGGCGGCCCGAGGCGTCGCGCCAGGCGACGACTTCGGTGCCCTGGACGGTCCGGCCGAAGGAGCGGCCGGGGGTGATGCGGCGGGAGGCGCCGATGACGTACCAGTTGCCGGAAGGGCGGGCGAGCGCGTGTTTGAGGGCGCCCGCGATGAGGGCGGGGCGGGCGTCGCGCCAGGTGGGGCGCTGCCGGTCCCACGGTACGGGGTCGCGGCGCAGCCGCAGCGGGAGGCGGCCTCGGCGGCCGGTTCGGGGGTCCGTCATGCCGCGTCCTCCCGTTCGGCTCCGGGGACGGCCGGGTCGCGGTGCGGCCGGCCGGTCCGTGGGGCGTCGGCCACCGGGAGGGTGCACCGGGGGGCGGCCCGTCGGGGCGTGGCGGCGGACCGGGGGGCCGAGCGGGCGGCGAGGGCGCGTACCAGGCCGTCGAGGGCGACCGCGGCGCGGCGGGCACGGGAGACGACCGCGCGCCGGTGGAGCACGGCGTAGCCGTCCGCTTCGATGGCGTCGAGGATTCCTCCGTACAGCACGAACGCGGTACGGATGCAGGGGCGGGACTCCGGGGCGAGCAGGGCGATGCCGGGCAGGGCCCGCCGGTAGATCTCCCGGTTGTACGCGGCGGCGGCGCGCAGCGCCGAGGTGATGCGCGGGTCGCGGAGGCCCGACGCCCGGCTGTGCAGCAGGAGTTGACGGTCGACGCCGTGGGCGGTGAGCAGGTCGGCGGGGAGATAGACGCGGCCCCGGTCGAGGTCCTCGCCCACGTCCCGGAGGAAGTTGCTGAGCTGGAAGGCGACACCCAGGTCGGCGGCGTAGGGGGCGGCCTCCTCGCGCGGGACGACCGTGCCGAGGACGGGCAGCATCTGGAGGCCGATCACGGCGGCCGATCCGTGGGTGTAGCCGCCGAGTTCGCCCCAGGAGGCGTACTCGGTGACCGTGAGGTCGCTGCGCATGGAGGCCATGAAGTCGGTGAAGTGGCGGTGGTCGATGCCGTACACGGCGGCGGTGTGGACCAGTGCCCGGATCACCGGTTCCTCGGCGGTGCCGTGCGCGAGGCCGTCGGCGAGCCGCTGTTCGAAGGCGAGCAGCGCACGTGCGCGTTCGTCGGGGGTCGCGTCGGTGTCCAGGTCGTCCACGATGTCGTCGGCCCGGCGGGCGAAGCCGTAGAGGGCGTGCACGGCGGGCCGGCGGTCGGCGGGGAGCAGCCGGGTGGCGAGGAAGTACGTCCTGCCGTGGCGTGCGTTGAGCTTCCGGCAGGTGGCGTACGCGGCGCGCAGGGCTGGGTCGTGGATGGCTGCCGCGTCGAGTTCACGGGCGGTCATACGGAGGTGCCTTTCGGTACGGGGTGCGGGGTGGTCGCGGTGGCCGGCCGGGGCCGCGCGGCCCGCGGCGTACCGGTGATCCGGGCGGCGGCGAGCTTTCCGGAGATGAGGACGGTCGGCACACCGACGCCGGGGGTGGTGCCGCAGCCCGCGAGTACGGCGTTGGTGGTGGACCGGACGAGGTTGCGGGGGCGGAAGGGGCCGGTCTGCGGGAAGGTGTGGGCGGCCGAGAACGGGGTGCCGGCCGCGTGCCCCTGTGCGGTCCAGTCGACGGGGGTGACCAGGCACTCCTCCTCGATGGCGGAACCGAGTCCGGCCAGGCCCCGGCGTTCCAGTTCGGTGAGCAGGCGGTCCCGGTAGCGGGGGGCCAGTTCGTCCCAGGTGCGCGCGGAGGGGCCGATGTCGGTGTTGGGGCAGGGGGCGAGCACGTAGTGGAGGTGCTTGCCGGGCGGGGCGAGCGAGGGATCTTGGGCGGTGGGGCGGGTGATGAGCAAAGAGGGGTCGGTCATCAGCGAGCCGGTGCGGGTGAGTTCGTGGAAGGTGCCCTTCCAGGCCCGGCCGAACGAGAGGGTGTGGTGGGCGAGTCCGGGCCAGGTGCGGTCCGTTCCGGCGTGCAGGACGACGGCGGACGGCGAGTGCCGCAGCCCGCCCGGCCGGCGGGGGGCGCGGCCGAGCAGCCCGTAACTGACGGGCAGGTCGGGGGTGAGGACGACCGCGTCGCAGGGGATGCGGCCCCGGTCGGTGACGACGGCGGTGACCCGGTCCCCGGAGCGCTCCAGCCGGCTGACGGATTCTCCGTAGCGGAACGCGGCACCGGCCTCGGCGGCCGAGTCCGCGAGCGCCTTCGGCAGGGCGTGCATCCCGCCGCGCGGGAAGTACACCCCTGCGACCGTGTCCATGTAGGCGATGACGGCGTACGCGGCGAGCGCGCGGGCCGGGGGCACCCCGGCGTACAGGGCCTGGAAGGAGAAGACGCGGCGGAGCCGTTCGTCGCTGAGGTAGCGGCCGATCCGCGCGTCCAGCCGGCCGAAACCGCCGAGCGCGGCGAGCCGGGCCAGGTCGGGGTGGAGGAGCTGGAGCGGCGAGTCGAAGTTGGCGTCGATGAAGCGGCGCATCTGGACGGCGTAGAGGCGTTCCAGCCACTGCCTCAGCCGGCGGTAGCCGAGCGCCTCGTGGCCGCCCGCGAACTCCTCCACGGCCGCTTCCATCGCCGCCGGTTCGGTGTGCACGTCGAGGGTGGATCCGTCGGCGAACCAGGCGCGGTAGGCGGGGTGGAGCGGGATCAGGTCGAGCCGGTCGGCGAGCCGGTGTCCGACGGCGGCGAAGGCCTCCTCGACGAGGTCGGGCATGGTGAGCACGGTGGGGCCGGTGTCCATGCGGTAGCCGCCGCGCTCCAGCAGTCCGGCGCGTCCGCCCGGGGTGGGGTCGCGTTCGACGACGGTGACCCGGCGGCCGGCGCCGAGCAGATGGAGGGTGGCGGACAGGCCTGCGAGGCCGGCACCGACCACCACGACGTGGTCGGTGCGCCCGGGGACGGTCCTCATCGGGTGGATTCTCCTTGGGAGCCGGGGCCGGGGTCGGTCGCGGGGCGGGCCACGGGCGGCGGGGACCCCAGGGGCGACGGAGGCGGAGGGGGCGGCGAGGACGACAGGGTGGGGCCGCCCGCGGCCTCCCGCAGCAGCAGGCGCAGTCGCCGGGCGCCCTCCGGGTGGAGTCCTACGAGGTCGAGGCGGGCCTCGGCGTCGGCGGCGAGCCGGTCCGCCCGGTGCTCCACGGCCGCGCGCGCCCCGCTGCGGGTGAGCGCGTCCCGTACCCGGGCGAGGCCCTCGTCGGTGAGCCCGGGGTCGCCCACGTCCGCGTCCAGGACGGCGAGCACGGCGGTGTCACCGGCCGCCTCGGCGCGCTCCCGGGCGACGGCGACCAGGTAGGTGGGCTTGCCGTCGCGGAGGTCGCCGCCGGAGGGTTTCCCGGTGACCGCCGGGTCACCGAACGCGCCGAGCAGGTCGTCGCGGAGCTGGAAGGCGGTGCCCGCGCTGCGGCCCGCCGCGCAGAGGGCGGCGGTCGTACGCTCGTCCGCGCCGGCCAGCGCGGCGCCCAGCGCGAGGGGGCGCTCCACGGAGTAGAGGGCGCTCTTGAGGCAGGCGGTCCGCAGCGCGTGTGCGGCGGTACGGGTGGCGGCGGCCTGTCCGTGCAGGTCGAGGTACTGGCCGGCCACCATCTCGGTGCGCATGGCCCGCCAGATGTCCAGTACCCGGTGCCGGGTGGCGGGGTTCATCGGGACGGCGGTGACGGCGGCGACGGTGTCGTCCGCCCAGGCGAGGGCGAGGTCGCCGACGAGGACGGCCGCCGAGGTACCGAACGCGGTGTCCGGGGGTCCGCCGGGCACGTCGGCCAGTTCCACGTGGACGGCGGGGCGGCCGCGGCGCAGCGGGGAGCCGTCCATCACGTCGTCGTGGACCAGGGCGCAGGTCTGGATGAGTTCGAGGGCGACGCCGAGGCGCAGGGCCGCGCCGACGGTGTCCGTACCGCCGCCACAGGCCCGCATCGCCCACCAGAGGAAGCGGGGGCGGGCCCGCTTCCCGCCGCCGAGCGTGAAGTCCGCCACCCGCCGGGCCACGTCCCGGGCGAAGACCGCGTCGACGGCGGAGGCCTCGGCGAGGTGCTCCCGCAGGACCGTACGGGCGGTACGCAGCACGGCTCCTGCCACGTCGGCGTCGACGGCGTCCACGGCTTCCCCGGCCGGGCCGCCTTCGGGGGGCTCGACGGCTCCGGCGGTCCGTGGACCGGGCCGCGGCGGAGCGGCGGGGCCGGCCGGTGGCTGAGCGGCGGTGTCCGGGTCGCGGCCGCCGCGTGTTCCGCCGGGGCCGCCGGCGGTGCGCCCGGGTCCGTCGTACGCCCGGGAGTGTTCGCCGGCCGCCGAACCGGCCGCCGAACCGCCCGCCGAGCCGTCCGCCGCGTCGTACGGGTCCTGGGCGTCCGGACCGTCCTGGGCGGCCCCCTCTGCGGGGCTGCGGGGCCGGTCGGGGGGCTGCGCACCCCCGCAGGACCGCTCCGACCGCCGGTGGTCGGCAGAGGCGGAAACCGCTGCCCGGGTGAGGCGCATCGCTGGTCCTTCTGGTCGCATCGGTCTCCGTACCGCTCGGGCGGGCCCCGGACCGCCGGGCCGGCGCTCCGGCGGTACGGGGTCCGTCGCGGGCCCCGGTCTTCCGGGCCCGTCGCGTCTCTTCCGCCGTCCCTCGTCCGGCGGATGCGGGCGGACCCCGATCCGTGCCGGCGAGGTGCCGGTGCCGGGGCCCCGGCACCGAGGGGATCACGCCGACCGGCCGGGCGGTGGCTGCCGGGGCCGGTGGCGGGAGCTCCGGAGCGGCGCCGCGACCCATTCGGCCGTCCCGGACCGTGTCGCGGTGGGTCCGCCGGGCCCCGCCGGGCGGAATGCGGTAGGGGCGGGGACGGTGGAAGAGGAAGACCGGAATCGAACGCGAGGCGGAGGCGCCATGGAGACGGCAAAGGGGACCAGGGACGACGGGAAGGGCCTGCGCTGCCTGGTGACGGGGGCCACCGGCTACATCGGGGGCCGCCTGGTGCCGGAGCTGCTCCTCGCCGGCCACCGGGTGCGGTGCCTGGCGAGGACCCCCCAGAAACTGCGCGACTACCCCTGGGTCGCCGAGGCGGAGGTGGTGCGCGGGGACGTCACCGATCCGGAGTCGCTGGCCTCGGCCATGCGGGACATCGACGTCGCCTACTACCTGGTGCACGCGCTGGGCACCGGTACGGGCTTCGAGGAGACCGATCGCAGGGCGGCCCGGAACTTCGGTGAGCAGGCCCGTGCGGCCGGGGTGCGCCGCATCGTCTATCTGGGGGGCCTCACGCCCGGGGACGTACCGGAGGACGAGCTCTCCCCTCATCTGCGCTCCCGGGCGGAGGTCGGCCGCATCCTGCTGGATTCGGGGGTGCCGACGACCGTGCTGCGGGCCGCCGTCATCATCGGTTCGGGTTCGGCGTCCTTCGAGATGCTCCGCTACCTCACCGAGCGGCTGCCGGTCATGGTCACCCCGAGCTGGGTGTCCACCCGGATCCAGCCGATCGGTGTCCGGGACGTGCTGCGCTACCTCGTCGGCTGCGCCCGGATGCCCGCGGACGTGCACCGCTCCTTCGACATCGGCGGGCCGGACGTGCTGACGTACCGGGTGATGATGGAGCGGTACGCCGAGGTCGGGGGCCTGCCGAAACGGCTGATCCTGCCTGTCCCGATGCTCACGCCAAGGCTGTCCAGCCACTGGATCGGGCTGGTGACCCCGGTGCCCAGGGCTCTCGCACGCCCGCTCGCCGAGTCGCTGAGGTACGAGGTGGTCTGCGCCGAGCACGACATCGCGCGGTACGTCCCGGACGGGCCGGGGCAGCCGTTCCCGTTCGACACGGCGCTCTCTCTCGCGCTCCAGCGGGTGCGGGAGGCGAAGGTGACCACCCGGTGGTCCTCGGCCTCGCTGCCGGGCGCGCCCAGCGACCCGCTGCCCACGGACCCGGACTGGGCGGGCGGCAGCCTGTACGAGGACGTCCGGGAGCGGGAGGTGGACGCGTCACCGGCGGCGCTGTGGCGGGTCGTGGAGGGGATCGGGGGCGACAACGGCTGGTACTCGTTCCCGCTGGCCTGGGCGGTGCGGGGGTGGCTGGACCGGGCGATGGGCGGGGTCGGGCTGCGGCGGGGCCGCCGTGACGCGGACCGCCTGCGGGTGGGTGATTCGCTGGACTTCTGGCGGGTGGAGGAGATCGAACCGGGCAGGCTGCTGCGGCTGCGGGCGGAGATGCGGGTGCCGGGTCTGGCCTGGCTGGAGATGCACGTCGAGAACCGGGAGGGCGGGCGCTCCCACTACCGTCAGCGGGCGCTCTTCCACCCGCGCGGGCTGCTGGGCCACGCCTACTGGTGGAGCGTCTCGCCCTTCCACGCGATCGTCTTCGGCGGGATGGCCCGGAACATCGCACGGGCCGCGTCCCGGACCCCCGGCTCGGCCCGTGCTCGGGCGGAGACCGCGGCGGTGCGTCCGCGTCCTCGGGAGCAGTCCTGAGCCCGGACAGCGGCCGGCGGTCCGGACGGCCGGTGCCCCGCGCAGCCTCCGGGGGGCACCCGCGCATCCGGACCGCCGGGCCGCGCGGAAGCACCGATTGCACCAGATGTCCCCGTTCCGGTTCCGATCCCGTCCAGGAGTAGCGCCATGACCGTCTCGGTCGTCCTGTACACCTCCGACCTGCGGCTGCACGACCACCCGCCGCTGTGTGCCGCCTCGGCCGCGAGCGACGAGGTCGTGCCACTCTTCGTCCTCGACCGGCGCGTGGAGGAGGCCGGTTTCGCGGTGCCCAACCGCCGGGCCTTCCTCGCCGACTGCCTGCGGGACCTGGACGCGGGACTGCGCGAGCGGGGCGGACGCCTCGTGATCCGTACCGGGGACGTGGCCGAGGAGGTCTGCCGGGTCGCCGCCGGGACGGGCGCCGGGGACGTCCACATGTCCGGCGGGGTCAGCGCGTACGCCCATGCCCGCGAGGAGCGGCTGCGCGCGGAACTGGAGTCGCAGGGGCGGAGGTTGCACGTCCATGACGCGGTGGTGACCGCCGTCGCCCCGGGGGCGGTACGGCCCACGGGCTCGGGAGCGGACCACTTCGCCGTGTTCACCCCGTACTTCCGGCGCTGGTCCCAGGAACGGCTGCGGGACCCCCTCGCCCCGCCCCGCGCGCTTCGGGTGCCCGACGCCGCGCTTTCCGGCGAACTGCCTTCCCGGAAAGGGGTGTCCGGGGTGTCGCCCGGTCTGGCGAAGGGCGGAGAGAAGGCGGGCCGGGCCCTGCTCACCGCGTGGCGCAGGTCCGGACTCGAGTCGTACGCGGAGACGCACGACGACCTCGCGGGCGACGCGACCTCACGGCTCTCGCCCCATCTGCACTTCGGCACAGTCTCGCCGGCCGAGCTGGTCGGGCGGGCCCGCGGCGCGGGCGGCGCGGGTGCGGAGGCCTTCGTACGGCAGGTGTGCTGGCGGGACTTCCACCACCAGGTCCTCGCGGCGCGTCCGGCCGCCTCGCACGAGAACTACCGTACGCGGCAGGACGACTGGCGGGACGAGAAGGAGGCGGGGGACGAGATCGAGGCCTGGCGGGAGGGGCGTACCGGCTATCCGGTCGTGGACGCCGCGATGCGTCAATTGCGCCACGAGGGCTGGATGCACAACCGGGGCCGGCTGCTCGCGGCGAGCTTCCTGGCGAAGTCGCTGTACGTGGACTGGCGGATCGGCGCGCGCCATTTCCTGGATCTGCTGGTGGACGGCGACATCGCCAACAACCAGCTCAACTGGCAGTGGGTGGCGGGCACCGGAACCGACAGCCGCCCCAACCGGGTACTCAACCCGGTGCGCCAGGGCCACCGTTACGACCCCGACGGGGCGTACGTACGCCGCTGGGTACCGGAGTTGGCGGGCATCGGGGGCGGCGCGGTGCACGAGCCGTGGCAGCTCCCCGAGCCGGAGCGCGCCGCGCTGGACTACCCCGCTCCGCTGGTCGGTCTGGCGGACGCGCTGGACCGGTTCAAGCAGGCGCGCGGCCTGCTCTGAGAGCGCGCCGCACCGCGAGCGGGGGACGGCCCCGCCGGTGGGTGGGGGTGCCCGGCGGGGCCGTGTCTGAGTGGACGGGGTGTCAGACCTTGCGCCAGCGGGCGTTGGCCCAGGAGAAGACGCCGAAGGCGGCCAGTCCGAGGGCGACCAGCACGAGCAGCCAAGGGCCGGTGGGGGTGTCGGTGAAGGAGCGGAGGGTGTCGTCCATGCCCTTGGCCTGTCCCGGTTCGTGCTGGACGGCGGCGGCGATGGCGAAGCCGCCGGCCGTGCCGAAGACGACGCCCCGGGCCGTTCCGCCGAACACGCCGACCGCGTCGACGGTCCGGCGGACCTTCTCCCCGGTGCCGGACATGTCGAGGTGCTTGCGGAACTTCCGGGTCACGGCGCGGTAGATCAGCCACAGCCCGACGCCCACGACAACGGCTCCGGCGATCCCTACGAGCCACTGGCCGCCGGACCAGTCGAGGGCCTTGGCGGTGACGTCGTCGGTCTTCTTGTCGCTCGACCCGCTGCCACTGCTCTTGTCCCCGGCGGCGTACGAGATCACGGAGTACGCGACGAAGGCGTAGAACACGCAGCGTCCGGCGGCGATGATCCGCTTCGTGGGCTTCTGTCCGTCCGGCCCGGCCTGGCCGAACAGCGCCTCGGAGAGCCGCCAGAGCGCCATGCCCACGAGTCCGATGCCGAGCAGCCACAGAAGGACCCCGCCGAGCGGCTGCTCTGCCACTTCCTTCAGAGCGCCGCCCCGGTCGGCCTGCTTCCCGCTGCCACTGTCGCCCGGGAAGGCCACGCGCAGGGCGAGCACTCCGATGAGCAGGTAGATGGCACCGCGCGCCACGAATCCTGCGCGCGCCGCCGTCTCGACCGCTTTTCCGGTGGCCCCGCTCCGGGCCTGTCCTCGTCCGCGTTCCGCTATCGCACTGGTCTCCATGGACCGACGGATGCCCCTGAACGGTGGATCAATGCCCGCCGCCCAGGATTGCCCCGTGATCGTGGCGGGCCGGTACGCGGAGTCGGATGGGGTGCGTCGCCAGGCGGAGCACCGTCCGTACACCGGACGCCGCTGCGGCCTCCGGCCACCCGTGGGATTCGAGCAATCACCTCCTTCGACAATGCGGTGATCACGTTCCGGCACACCACGCGGCCCTGGGCGGAAAGTTCGGACGGAGAGGCCGCACCGCCGCAAAACACCCTTGAGACCGTCCAGCAAATTCCATTAAATCAATACATTTCGGGCACCGAAAGGGAATGCGAACCCCCACAGAAAGGCATGCAAGTGGTTTATGGATCTATGCAAGAATGCCGAAGATCAGGCCGGGGCGGCGGAGCAATCGATCAGATGCCACGCAACCCCCTGGCCTCGTTCCAGCAAAGGAGAACACATGGGGGGCGAAATGCAGATTTCCACAACGGGCAGGTTGCCGAAGACCGGGAGAATGCAGTTCGGAAGTTCGTGGGCAGTGGTGGGTGCGGCACTCGCCCTGCTTCTGGCGGCATTGTCACTGGTCGCCCTTCCCGCCGACGCCGCGCGCGCGGTCGATCCGACCAGCACTCAGCAGAGAGTTTTCACCAGTGGCGAAGGGGGCTACGCCTGCTTCCGTGCCCCCGCGGTGGTCAAGACCCGCGACGGCACGCTGCTGGCCTTTGCCGAGGGGCGATTGGGCAGCTGCAGCGACAGTGGCGACATCGACGTCGTGATGAAGAGCCTCGCCACAGCGCAAGACGCCGACTGGAGTTCGGTGCGCCCGGTGGTCACGCACTCCGGTGGGCAGTTCTTTCACAACGTCTCGCCGGTGGTCGATGAAAATACTGGCAATGTATTTTTGCTGTACACCGAAAACTACAAAAGACTTCACGTGACCATCAGCGCCGATGGCGGCCGGAACTGGAGCTCGGATCCACTGAACGCTGACGCCCCCTTCTCCACCGACATCTCCGCGCGCATATGGGACTCGGCAAGCATGAAAGCCGCGATGGGAGGGGTGGCACTGGACTCGGCGCAGATGTCGTTCGGGCCTGCGAGTGCCATCCAGCTCACCCACGGTTCACATTCCGGACGCCTGGTGGCCGGCATAACGGTCCGCAAGGGGGGAGGGAAACCGGCGGATCTGGGCGGGGCGCTCATCTACAAGGACACGGACGGTGACTGGAGGGCTGGTGCGGTCTCTCTCGGCGCCGAGCCTGCCATTGGCGCACAGGAGCTGAGCCTGTTCGAGCGCGGCGACGGCAGCATATTCGTGGAGGCACGCAACGAAGAAGGCACCCTTCCGAAGCAGCCGGTCTATGCGATCTCAGGTGACGACGGGGAATCCTTCCAGAACCACTTCACGCGGTTCGACCAGGAGATGGACTATCCCTCCAGCGGCATACAGGCCTCGACTCTGTCCATCCGGGAGAAGGATGTGGACGGATACGACCAGGTCCTTCTCGCACTCCCGACCAGCACTTCCCGGGCGAACCTCACGGTCCGCTCGTCCTTGGACGGCGGGTACACCTGGCAGCTCCCCTCGGACGGGATGCAGGTATGGGCCGGTCCTGCCGGTTACAGCGCCATGATCGACCTGGGCAACAGTACGTACGGCATCATTTTCGAGGCCGGCAGCCAGGACCCGCACGAGTTCATCGGGTACGACACGTTCACCGAGGACGATCTGAATACGTCTCCGGAGGCTCTCGACATCACGCTCAACCAGAACACGGGCGCGCTGGCCACCACCGACCCCGACCAACTGCATCTCTTCGCCCCCACTCCGACCAGCGCTCTCGGGAACTGGTTCAGGGAACCCGACGCAACCATCAAGCGGGGCATCTGGGGCACCCGAGAGGTCACCGGCAGGACAGTGGCGTTCAGGTACGGGGATCAGCAGCATGTTCTGGTGCGCGGCACTGACGGAAGCCTTGTCCACGAGTTCTACGCACCGGGAGCGACCGCGCCTGTCACGCAGACCTGGCTCGGGGCGGGCATCGTGGCCGGAGCACCCACGGGCTTCGTCGACGGACATCAGCAGCACGCCTTCGTCCGTGCCACGGACGGCCGGCTGTTGCACGTGTGGTGGGACGCGAACAAGCCGTCGTTCCAGCAGCAGACCTGGGCTCAGCCCGGCGAAATCCGCGGTGACCCCGTGTCCGTCCTGTACGGCAATCAGCAGCACGTCTGGGCCGTTGACACGGACGACCGGCTGCACCACTGGTGGTGGTCCCCGAAGATAGGTGTCCAGAGCGAGGTCTGGACCGGATCGGTCAAGGGCACCCCGACCGCGTTCGTATACAGGAGCCAACTGCACGTCTACGCCGGCGACACGCAGGACCGCCTCGCGCACTGGTGGTGGAGCACCACCGACGGGCTCAAGCGCCAGGTCCTGTCCACCCCGACCGCGCTGGGCGGGTCCCCCATCGCGTTCGTCCACGGGTCGCAGCAGCACGTCTACGCGCGCACCGTGAACAACACCCTCGCCCACTGGTGGTGGGATCCGACCACGGGCAACAACTACGGCGTGCGGGCCGGATCGATCTACACGGACCCGGTGGCCGGTGTGTTCGACAACACACAGGAAGTCTTCGGCGCGGCTGCCGACTCGACGCTGCACCACTGGTGGTGGAACGCGAGTGACGGCAACAAGGACGAGAGCTGGGCCGGAACGATCGCCACGACCAGCACCTGGTGACCCGGCGGTGCGTCAGCGACCGCCGTTGACGCTCGCTGACGCCCACGGTCAGGTACGCAACGATCGTTGTCGCCCGGCGCCCGGCCGGGTCCGTCCGGCGCCGGGCGAAGGCCGGGCTCGAACCCCGGCCTTCAGACCGCCTCGGCCCCCGGGGCGTCGGCACCCTGCGCCTTCGCGCGCTTGCCGACGACGGCGGCTGCCGCCGCGGCGCTGCCGAGGAATGCCAGCGCGACCACCCAGGGCTTGTCCAGCACGTGGCCGGTGGCGTGGTCGAGGGAGTAGCGGCCGGCGCCGGCGAGGCCGATCGCGGCGGCGGCGAATCCGAGGAACGCCGGGTACTCGTAGCCGCCGCCCTGCGCGAAGAATCCGGCGGGCGCGTGCACCGCGACCGCGCCCGCCATGGCTCCGGCCGCGGCGGCGCCGGCCGCCGGGGTGGCGAGGCCGACCGCGAGCAGCACGCCGCCGCCCGCCTCGCCGAGCCCGGCAGCGACCGCACTGTGCTTGGGGGGATGGAAGCCCATGGCTTCCATGGCGGCGGTGGTGCCCTCGACCCCGCCACCGCCGAACCAGCCCAGGAGCTTCTGGGAGCCGTGGGCGGCGAGGACCGCGCCGGTTCCGGCGCGCAGGACGAGCAGGCCGAGGTCACGCCGATTGAGGCAGGCCATGGGAACTCCCGGGGACGAGGAGGACGGGGTACCGCTCCACTGTCGCCCGGTGCCGCTGCGGGGGCGCGGCCTGTTACGCCGTACGGGGGACGTCTCGCGGGACCCTCCCGGGCGCTGTAACGGGCTACCGGATGCGACGTACGTCATTGTGCAACTTGTTGCACAAAGCGTCTCCGATCCTCTACAACTGGCGGGACGACACCGCGCGAGGAGACCCCCATGAGCCCCTACCCCACGCTGCTGAGCCCGCTGGACCTCGGATTCACCACCCTTCCCAACCGGGTGGTCATGGGGTCGATGCACACGGGTCTCGAAGAGGCCGAGAACGGCTTCGAGCGGATGGCCGCTTTCTACGCCGAGCGCGCCCGCGGCGGTGTCGGCCTCATCGTCACCGGCGGCATCGCCCCCAGCGAGCGAGGCTGCTCCGCGCCCGGCGGCGCGAAGCTGACGACGGAGGCGGAGGCCGAGGAGCACACCCTGATCACCTCGGCGGTGCACGCGGAGGGCGGCCGGATCGCGATGCAGATCCTGCACTTCGGCCGGTACGCGCACCACCCGGCCCTGGTGGCGCCGAGCGCGCTCAAGGCACCCATCAGCGGCTTCACCCCGCACGCGCTCACCGACGAGGAGGTCGAGGAGACGATCGAGGAGTTCGTCCGCGCGGCCCGCCTCGCCCGGCGGGCCGGGTACGACGGGGTCGAGATCATGGGCTCCGAGGGCTATCTCATCAACGAGTTCATCGCGGCGCAGACCAACCACCGCACGGACCGCTGGGGCGGCTCGTACGAGAACCGCGTCCGCTTCCCGGTCGAGATCGTGCGCCGGGTGCGCGAAGCCGTCGGCGACGACTTCATCCTGGTCTACCGGCTCTCCATGCTCGACCTGGTGCCGGACGGTTCGACGCTGGACGAGGTCGTGCACCTCGCCCGGGCGGTCGAGGCGGCCGGGGCGACCATCATCAACACCGGTATCGGCTGGCACGAGGCCCGCATCCCCACCATCGCGACCTCGGTGCCGCGCGGCGCGTTCACCTGGGTGACCGAGAAGGTGCGCGGCTCGGTCTCCGTACCGCTGGTGACGAGCAACCGGGTCAACACTCCCGAGGTCGCCGAGGAGATCCTCGCCTCGGGCCGCGCGGACATGGTGTCCATGGCCCGGCCCTTCCTCGCCGACCCCGAGTTCGTGACGAAGGCCGCCGCCGGGCGGTCCGACGCCATCAACACCTGCATCGGCTGCAACCAGGCGTGCCTGGACCACGTGTTCAGCCTCAAGATCACCTCCTGCCTGGTCAATCCCCGCGCCTGTCACGAGACCGAGCTGGTGCTCTCCCCCACCCGGACCCGCAAGAGCGTCGCCGTCGTCGGCGCCGGCCCGGCCGGACTCGCCTGCGCGGTCACGGCCGCCGAACGCGGTCACGCGGTCACCCTCTTCGACGCGGCGGGCGAGATCGGCGGCCAGCTCAACGTGGCACGCCAGGTCCCCGGCAAGGAGGAGTTCGACGAGACGCTGCGCTACTTCCGTACGCGACTGCGTGAGCTGGACGTCGACGTCCGGCTCTCCACCCACGCCGGGGCCGGGACGCTCGACGACTACGACGAGGTGGTGATCGCCACCGGGGTCGAGCCGCGTACCCCTCCGATCGAGGGGGTCGACCACCCCAGCGTGGTCGGCTACCTGGACGTGCTGCGCGACAAGGTGCCGGTCGGTGACCGGGTCGCGGTCATCGGGGCGGGCGGGATCGGCTTCGACGTCGCGGAGTTCCTCACCGACTCCGGGGAGGGCACGCACCGCGACCCGGAGGCGTTCCTGCGCGGCTGGGGCGTGGACACCGCCTACGCGCACCGGGGCGGACTGCGCCTGCCGGAGCGACCGAGGCCGCCGCGCACGGTCCACCTGGTCCAGCGCAAGGCGACCAAGGTCGGCGCGGGGCTGGGCAAGACCACCGGGTGGATCCACCGCACCGAGCTGCGCCACCGGGGCGTCACCATGATCGCGGGCGCCTCCTACGACCGGATCGACGACGCGGGACTGCACCTGACCGTGGACGGCGAGCCGCATCTGCTGCCGGTCGACACGATCGTGCTCTGCGCGGGCCAGGAACCGCGCCGGGAGCTGTACGAGGAACTGCGCGCGGCGGGCCGGCCGGTACATCTGATCGGCGGCGCCGACGTGGCGGCCGAACTCGACGCCAAGCGGGCCGTCCGCCAGGGCACCGAGCTGGCCGCCGCGCTCTGAGCACGCTCCGGGCCCGGTCCCCCTGCCCGCGTTCGTAGGATGCACCCCATGTCACTGCCGCACGCGATCCTCACCGCTCTGCTGGAGAAGCCGTCGTCGGGGCTCGAACTGACCCGCCGGTTCGACCGGTCGATCGGCTACTTCTGGCCGTCGACGCACCAGCAGATCTACCGCGAGCTGGGCAGGCTGGAGCAGGCGGGGCGGATCAGGGCCCTGCTGCCCGGCCGGCCCGCGAGGGGCAGCAAGAAGGAGTACGAGGTGCTGCCGGCGGGCCGCGAGGAGCTGGCGGCCTGGGTGGCGCTCCCCGAGGACCCGAGGCCCGTCCGCGATCCGCTGCTGTTGCGGATGCGGGCGGCCGCGGTCGTCGGGGCGCCCGGGCTCGGTGCGGAGCTGCGCCGCCACATGGAGCTGCACCGGCGGCAGTTGGCGGAGTACTTGGAGATCGAGAAGCGGGACTTCCCGCCGGAGCGGCGGACGGCCCAGGACGACCGGCTGCGCCATCTCGTGCTGCGCGGTGGCATCGATCTGGAGAGCTTCTGGATCACCTGGCTGGCGGGGGCGATCGAGGGGCTCGACGGGCCGGACGGGACTCCGTAGTACGCCGGCCGGACTTCTGCGTAGGTAAGGACTGTCCCGCCGTGGGAAGCTGACCGGATACACGACGAACTGCGGGGATACGTCGCCGGACACCTCGGTTCCGACGGCGGCCCCGACTTCCACGCCACCGGCCCCCGGACCGCGCCCACAGGTCCCCCCGACGGCACGACCCGGGTGATGCGCGGCGGCTCCCACCTGTGCCACCTCTCCTACTGCAACCGCTACCGTGTCGGCGCACGCAGCTCCAACACACCCGACAGCTCGACCGGCAACATCGGATTCCGGGTAGCCCGCTGAGGACCTGGGTCGGAGTCCCGCCGTCGGTCGGGGGTGCGTCGGCGTCCGCCCGAGGAGACATCGGGAAGTGGCTTCCGGCGCGTCCCCTACCCCCTCCTCGCTCCAGCACGATCGGAAGGAAGGACCCGGGGGCGTGCGGGGCGGCGACGAGCGCGCGCTGTCCGTACGCCCGCGTGCGGGGCCGTGGGGCTCCGTCCGTTCGCGGCCCTCACGCCCTCCCGTACAGGCCCCGGACCGGCCTAACCTGGACCGGCCCGACCGCCGACGCAGTCCCAGGGAGGCGCGTGTGAGCGCGTACGACGAACTGATCGAAGCCGAAGACCCCGTGCTCTACCTCCGGCTGGGCGGCGCCGGTTCGGAGCTGTCCCCGGGCGGCCCGCGCGCCGTGTTCCACGGCTCGCCGTCCCACAGCCATCTGCCCAACGGCGACAGCGCGACCCTGTTCGACGGAACCCCCGCCCAGTACGTCGAGGTCCCCGACGACCGTTCCCTGTCCGTGTCGACGACCGGGGCGCTGACGGTGGAAGCCTGGTTCCGTCCCGACACCCTCACGTTCCCTGCGAGCGAGGGCACCGGTTACGTGCACTGGTTGGGGAAGCTCACCTATGCCACGGTCAACCAGGCCGAGTGGACGGCGCGCGTCTACAGCGCCGACAACACCGAAGGCCGCGCCAACCGCGTCTCCGGATACGCCTTCAACCCTGCCGGGGGACTGGGCGCCGGTTCCTACTTCCAGGACACCCTGTATCCCGGGGAGTGGATCCACTACGCCCTGGTGATCACCACCAGTCCCGCCGGATCCTCCTACCCGACCGGATACACGAAGATCTACCGCGACGGGAGGCTGCGCGACCAGGACGCGCTCGCCGACTACTCGATCGTCCCGGGCGACACCCCGTCCCCCCTGCGCATCGGCACCGCGAGCCTGCGTTCCTTCTTCCTGGGCGCCATCGGCAAGGTAGCCGTCTACCCGCGCGAACTCGGCGCCGAGCGTCTCCTGGCCCACCACGCCGTCATGACCAGCACCTGAGGCTCTGAGGCCCGGGGCTTCCTGACCGGTCCCGGGCCCTGGAGGATCTCGCGCCGCTCTTCGGTCCGGTCCGGTCAGGTCAGCTTCCGGATGCCGTCACGGGTTCGGGGCTGTCGGCCACCGCTCGCTTCAGGCTCCTCGAACTCCTCGGGCTCCCGATGACCGTGCGCAGCGACCGGCCCCTGCGGCGCGTGTGCCCGGCGGCGGGTACCGGAGAGGCCGGGTGGCGGCCCGGCACGACGACGGGAGCGGTGGCGGTGGCGGGCACCACGGACGCGGGTTCGGGGACGGGTCCGGACGCGGGCAGGGGACGTACCGGATCGTCCGAGACAGGTTCCGGTGCGGGCGCCGGGGCCTCGGCCGCGGCCTGTGTCCGGGACTGCGCCCTGCAGAGCAGGATCACTCCGTACGCCGAGAGCGCGATGCCGACGACGGCCGGGACCAGGCTGAGGGGACCGCCCTGGAGACGTTCGCGGAGCAGGACGATACCGATCGTGGCGGCCGCCACCGGGTTGGCGAGGGTCAGCACGGCGAGCGGTGCGCCCAGACCGTCGCGGTAGGCGGTCTGGGAGAACAGCAGCCCGCCCATCGAGAAGGCGGCGACCAGCAGGGTCACCACGACGGTGCGCGGGGTGAACAGGGCGCCTGCGGTGTGGGCGGTGAAGGCGACCGTCAGGGTCTGGGTCAGCGCGGAGGCGACGCCGGAGGTGATCCCGGAGGCCGCCGCGTGCCGCAGGCCGGGGCGGGCGCCGGGGCGGCCGAGGCCGGACACCACGGCGAGGGTGACCGCACCGACGGCGAGGGCTTCGCCGAGGCCGAGGGTCTCGTGCGGTTCGGCGCCGCCCGCCGCCGCCAGCAGTGCGGCCAGTCCGACGAGGGTGAGGACCGTGCCCCGCCATTCGGTGCCGCTGACCTTGCGGCCCGCGGTGCGGGCGCCGAGCGGCACGGCCGCCACCAGGGTCAGCGCGCCGAGGGGCTGGACCAGGGTGAGCGGCCCGTACTTCAGGGCGGCGACGTGCAGTAGGGCCCCGGTCGCGTTGAGCCCGACCGATGCCCACCAGGCGCCGCGTCCGAGCAGCCGGAGCCCGCCCGTGCCGGGTTCGGTGCGTCCGGCGAGGCGGGACTGGGCCACGGCGGCGGTGGCGTAGGCCACGGCGGAGACGAGGCAGAAGAGGATGGCGACGAGCGTGGCGTTCACCGTCCGGCTCCGGGTGCGGTGAGGGTCCGCTGCGAGGCGGACGGACTGACGGCGAACGCGGGGGCGCCGGCCTGGGCCGGTACCCCGGCGGCGTAGGCCGGGTGGATCGTGGCGGGGGCGAATCCGGCCGGGGTGGCGGAGGGCCATGCCCCTCGGAGCCGTACCGCGCGGGAGGGACGGTGCAGCGGGATCGCGGCCAGCGCGAGTGCGAGGAGGGCCGATACGACCAGGGCGTCGAGCCAGTAGTGGTTGGCGGTTCCGACGATCACCAGCAGGGTGGCGAGCGGGTGTGCCAGCCAGAGCCAGCGCCAGCGGGAGCGGCCGGCGGCGACGAGCCCGATCGCCACCATGAGGGCCCAGCCGAAGTGCAGCGAGGGCATCGCGGCGAACTGGTTGGCCATGGTGTCGGTGGTGGGCGTGGCGCCGTAGACCGTGGGTCCGTACACCTGGCCGGTGTCGACCAGCCCCGCGGCGGCGAGCATGCGCGGCGGTGCCAGCGGGAAGAGCAGGTGGAGCGCGAGGGCGGCGCCTGTGAGCGCCGCGAGTATTCGGCGGGACCAGACGTAGTGGTGGGGGTGCCGCCAGTACAGCCAGACCAGGAAGAGCACGGTGGCCGGGAAGTGGACCACCGCGTAGTAGGTGTTCGCCAGGTGGATCAGGGTCTCGCTGTGCAGCAGGACTCCCTGGACATCGCCCTCTCCCGGCAGACCGAGGGCGCGTTCGAAGCTCCAGACGTGCCCGGCGTTGTGGAAGGCCTCGTCGACATGGCCGTTGGCCGCCTGGCGGCCGAGCTTGTAGACGACGAAGAGTCCGACGACGAGCAGGAACTCCCGGACGAGGGGCGGGCGGGCCGAGGCGTCCGGCTCCCGTTCCACAGGCGTTCTGCGGGCGTACATCACCCGTGCCCCTTACTTACGGTTGCGTTGGTACCTGGGCATGGTCCAATCCACACCCAATCGATACGCCAGTGTACCGATACGCAAACGTATCGGTACACTGGCGTATCGAAGCGTTTTACTGCCGAGTCCAGGAGGAACGAACCGTGCCGACCCGGGACTCCGTGGGGAACACCCCAGAAACTCGCGAAACTCAGGAAACCCGGGAGTCGCACGACGTCGGCGCGCGGGAGACCGTGACACCCTCACCCCGGTCACCCAGGTCGAAAATCACACCGGAGCGGGCTCAGGAGCTGTACGCGGCGGTGCTGGAGCTGCTCCGCGAGAGTGGATACGAATCCCTCACCATGGAGGGCGTCGCCGCACGGACCCGCTGCGGCAAGTCGACGCTCTACCGGCAGTGGGGATCGAAGCCCGAGCTGGTCGTCGCGGCGCTCCACAGCACCCGGCGCGGGTCGCTCGCCCACATCGACACCGGCACCCTGGCCGGCGACCTGCTGGCGGCGGCACGCGCGATCGGCGCCCGTTCCGGCCTCGACACCTCACTCGTGCACGCCCTGAGCCACGCCGCCCTGCAGAGCCCGGAGCTGCTCTGCGCGATGCGCGAGTCGCTGGTGATGCCGGAGATCGCGGCGATCGAGGCCATGGTCCACAGGGGCCGCGAACGCGGCGAGATCGCCCCCGACTGCCCGACCGCCGAGTACGTGGCGGCGCAGCTGTTCGGCATGGTGCGCGTGCGGCCGTTGCTGGACTGCCGGCACGCGGACGAGGAGTACCTCGTGCGCTTCACCGAGAAAGCCATCCTTCCGGGGCTCGGACTGGAGGTACCTCCGACCGAGTCCTGATCGAGCGTGGGCCGTCCATCCCAGCGGAGGGAACGGCCCGCCCGCGTCGCACCGTGGGGACGGGGGCGGCGCACCCCGACGGCCGGCGACTTCCACCGAAGGCGCCGGCCGTTCGCGTACCCGGCACACCCGGAGCGCCCCCGGAACCCCTCTTTTCGTCCTCTTGACGATATCTCGCCCCACCCCTACCCTTCCTACTTGTCGTCAACGTGACGAGAAACGGAAGGGGTCGTTCCCATGGCCGACATCACCCGGCGGTTCGGTTGGCGCCACCTGCGCTCCGCGCCCACCGCCCACATCCGTCACCACAAGCGCGGCACGCTCACCCACGACGGCCCCGGGCTGAGCTTCTGGTACCGCTCGCTGAGCGCCGCGCTCTCCGAGGTGCCGGTGGACGACCGGGAGCTGGCGATGGCGTTCCACGCCCGTACCGCCGACTTCCAGGACGTGACCGTGCAGGCCACCGTCACCTACCGGGTCAGCGACCCCGCGCAGGCGGCGGCCCGGCTGGACTTCTCCGTGGACCCGGACACCGGGGTGTGGCGCGGTTCCCCGCTCGAACAGATCGCGACCCTGCTGACCGAGACCGCCCAGCAGCACACCCTGGACGCCCTGGCGCGCACTCCGCTGGCCACCGCCCTGGTGGACGGCGTGGCCCTGGTGCGCGAGCGGGTGTCGGCCGGGCTCGCGGCCGAGCCGCGGCTGCCCGCGACGGGGATCGACGTGGTGGCGACCAGGGTCGTGGCCATCCGCCCCGAGGCGGAGGTGGAACGCGCCCTGCGCACCCCCGCCCGCGAGCAGATCCAGCAGGAGGCCGACCGGGCCACCTACGAGCGCCGCGCGGTGGCGGTCGAGCGGGAACGCGCCATCGCCGAGAACGAGCTCGCCAGCCAGATCGAACTCGCCCGCCGGGAGGAGCAGCTGGTCGACCAGCGCGGCACCAACGCCCGCCGCGAGGCGGAGGAGAAGGCCGCGGCCGACGAGGTCCGCGCCCGCGCGGAGGCGTCCCGCGCGGTACGGCTGGCCAAGGCGGAAGCGGAGGCCGTACGGGAGACGGGCGCCGCCCGGGCCGACGCACAGGCGGCCTGGCTGCGCGTCCACGCGGAGGTCGACGCCGCGACCCTGCATGCCCTCGCGGCGACCAGGCTGGCGGAGAACCTGCCGCACATCGACAGCCTCACCCTCTCCCCCGACGTGCTGACCGGGCTGCTCGCCCGTCTCGGCCGCCCCGGCGGCGGGACCCCGGCGTGAGCCTCGCCCCCCGCGCGGTCCTCGTGCACCGGACCACGGAGTACGAGGAGTTGCTCGCCCGGCACGGTACGCACGGCCAGGCGGCCTTCTTCCTCTCCACCCGCGGGCGCTCCCTGGACGAGGTGGCGGACCGGCATCACCGGGCGCTGCGGGCGCTGGCCGACGTGGCGTCCGCGGTGCCGCTCACCTGGCGGCGTTCCCGGGTGGAACGCGCCGATCTGGACCGCTTCCTCTTCGCGCCGGAGGACGTGGTGATCGTGGTCGGGCAGGACGGGCTGGTCGCCAACGCGGCGAAGTACCTCGCGGGTCAGCCGGTGATCGGCATCGACACCGATCCGGGGCGCAATCCCGGCGTCCTCGTCCGCCACCGGGTCCGGGACGCCGGGGCGCTGCTCCGCGCGGCGACCGCCACCGGGGCCGGCGGCCGGGCGCAGGAGCTGACGATGGTGGAGGCGGTCGCGGACGACGGGGAGCGGCTGGTCGCCCTCAACGAGATCTACCTCGGCCCCCCGGGCCACCAGACCGCCCGCTACCGGATCGGTCCGGACGCGGGAGCCGAGGGCGCCGGACGCGGGGGCACCGCCCGCGCCGGCTCCGGTACCGCCTCCGGTACCGCCTCCGGGTTCGGCGAGGCGCAGGCCTCCTCGGGCGTGCTGGTCGGCACCGGTACGGGCGCCACGGGCTGGCTCCGCTCCCTCTGGCAGGAGCGCGGCAGCGCCCTGCGGCTGCCCGCGCCCTCGGACCCCCGGCTGCTCTGGTTCGTACGGGAGGCCTGGCCCTCGCCCGTGACGGGGACCTCGCTGGTCGCAGGCGAGCTGGGGCGGGGCCAGGGACTCCGGCTGACCGTGGAGTCGGACCGGATGGTGGTGTTCGGCGACGGAATGGAGTCCGACGCTCTGGAACTGACCTGGGGCCAGTCGGTGCGGCTCGGCGTCTCCCCGACAGCGTTGCGGCTGGTGGGCTGAGTCACCCACGAGCGCAGGACTACCGCCAGGCAGCGGCCCCGCACCTTCGCCCCGTGGCGGCCCCGTACCGCGACGCGGTGGACGGGGAAGCCCTCACTTCGGGTCGGCCGGGGCTGTGCGCTCCATACGGAAGGCCATCAGCGTGACGCTCACCGGCACCGTGCCAGGTGTCCGCACGGGGCGGGCGACATCGTGCAACTTTCGGGCGACGTGAGCCAGTTGCCCCTGGGCCTCCGCCCACGCCGACGGGTCCACCCAGAGCTCCCCGTCGACGGTGACCCCTTCCTCGGCCGGGTCACGTCGGGCGGAGCGCTCTCGCAGCGTGTACGCCAAGGCCTCGGCGAGCACCGGCGCACCCTCGCGCTGCTCGGACAACGGCGCTCCGTGGACAGTGCGGTAGCGCCGCTCCCTGCCTCCGCGCCGCTCTCGCTCCTCGGCCAGTTCGACGAGGTGGACGGCGTCCAGCCTGCGCAGGTGCTGACTGGCCAGTGCGTGGGAGATGCCCAGTTCACGGCTGAGTTCGGCGGCGGACATCGGCCCTGGCCACAGGAGCGACAGCATGCGCAGTCTCAGCGGGTGGGCGAGTGCCTTCAGGACGGGGTCGGTGGCGGTCACGCGGCCAGTAAAGCGCACCCCCGCACTCTGGCACCCTACCCCCAAGCAAATGCTTGGGGGTAGGGTGCCAGACCTGCCACGGGAACGTCGAGGGGGGCGGTCATGGCCTGGGGTCCTGCCGGGGTGCTGAAACACCGCAACGCCCGGATCTATCTGGCGGGGGTACTCGTCTCCGGGTTCGGGGACTCCGCCATGTCATTGGCCGCCGGAGTCTGGGTGAAGGAGCTCACCGGCTCGAACGCTCTCGCGGCCCTCGTCACTTTCTGCGCGTGGGCTCCGGCGATGGCAGGCCCGTTCATCGGCACCCTTGCCGACCGGGTGCGGCGGCGCCCCCTCCTGATCGCCACCAGCCTCGGGCTGGCCGCCGTGATGACCGCCCCGCTCGCCGTACGCTCCTCCACGGACGTCTGGGTACTGTTCGCGGTCCTGACCCTGGTGGGTGCGGGCAGTGTGCTGATGGACGCCGCGGAGGCCGCCCTGATCACCTCGGCGATACCGGAAGAGTCACGGGGCGACTTCAACGGACTGGTCAGAACCGTGGTCGAGAGCACCGGTCTCGTCGGTCCCCTGGCGGGCGCCGGCCTGTTCGTCCTGCTGGGAGGTCCGGCCGCCGCCGTCCTGGACGCGCTCACCTTCCTGCTGGCCGCCGTCGCGTTCAGCCTGATCCGGGTACGGGAGCCGGTACCCGCGAGAGCGGCACGTACGAACTGGGCCCGGGAGACCGCCGACGGCGTACGGCACCTGTGGGACCACTCCACGCTGCGCCCCCTGGTGGCCGCGGGTGGCTGCGCCATGGCGGCATCCGGGCTGAGCAGCGCGGCCAACTACGCCCTCGTCGACGAGGGCCTGCACCGGCCCGCCGCGTTCATCGGTGTTCTCGCCACGGTGCAGGGGGTGGGATCGGCCTCGGGTGGACTGGCCGCGGGCGCGCTGCTCCGCCGGATGTCCGCGCGTACGGTGTCCGCCCTCGGTCTCGCCCTCTTCGCCGCGGGCGTGCTGGCACGGGCGACCGGATTCCTTCCGCTGGTGCTGGCCGGGGGCCTGCTGGTCGGCCTCGGTCTGCCGTGGCCCCTCATCAGCGCCATGACCTCGGTCCAGAGGGAGACTCCGGGCGAGCTGCTCGGCAGGGTCGCGGCGACCGCCGGAACGCTGGTCTTCGGCCCCACCGGATGCGCGCTGCTGCTGGGCACGGTTCTCGTCACCGTCTTCGACCACCGGGTGCAACTCCTGGTGGCAGCAGTCCTGTCGCTGGCCACGGCGGCACGGCTGCTGCTCGCCCGTGGCGAGCGGACCGTGAAGGACCCGCGTGGCGGGCCGGTCACGGCTCCGGCCCCGTCACCGGAGTGACGGGGCCGGAGCCGGGTCTTGGCAGGCCGGGCGAGTCATGAGCCGCGCGGGCGCGGGGACTCGAGCCGGCAGGTCGTCACCTCGTCACCTCGCCACCTCGTTGCGCGCGGGAACGCCGTGGGCGGTGCGCGCGGGAGAAGAAAAAACAAGGAAGACGAGGAAGACAAGGAACGACTCGTCGGGCATTCGCCGCTCGTCAGGTCTGAGGCTTCTTGCCGTGGTTCGCCGGATGCTTGCGGCGAGCCTTCTTCTTCCGCCGACGCTTCGATGACATGGCCACCTCCAGCTGAATCGGGATCGTCGGGAGGCTGCTGTTCCGACCGCTCCATGGTCCCAGCACCGCCGGCGCTCCGCGATTCGGAGCGGTCGCGCTGCGGGGCCGCGCGCGATTCGGAGCCGTACAGTGCCGGATCCGTAGGTTTGCTTCGCGGGTACGTCCCGGTCCGGTAGCCATATCGGTCCTGTTCCACGACCGGAAGGTTCGGAGCGCGCGGAACCGAGCAGGCGAGAGACATGGACTCTCATCCGCGTACCACCACACCGTCCGTCCTCCGCTCCTCCGTCCCGGGGCCACGCGCGCGTGCGCCGCGCTCCGGTGGGTTCCGCCGGTTCGGCGCCGTCCCGGTCCTGGCCGCCTCGATCGCGCTCGCCGCGGCCGGTTGCGGTGGCAGCGGCTCCACGTCGACCGAACCGGCCGGCGCGAGCAGCTCCGTGGCGGGCGGGACAACGCCCCCGGCGCCCGGCACGTCCGGCGAGCCGACGGCGGGCAGCCCCTCGGCGTCGGCCACCGGCCGCGCTCCTTCCGGACCGTCCGAGCCCGCCGGGCCTTCCGCGGCCTCCGGAGCAGGTGGGGCGAGCGCCGTGCGGCGATGTGCCGCAGAAACGCTGACGATGAGCCTGTCCCCCGCCGACGCCGGAGCGGGCCAGGTCTACTACCGGCTCACGTTCACGAACACGTCCGAGGAGGCGTGTGCGCTGAAGGGTTACCCCGGCGTCTCGCTGATCCGGCGCGACGGCAGTGCCGTCGGCGTCCCGGCCACGCACGAGGGATCGGCCGGTACGAGTACGGCACTCGGCCCCGGAAAAACGGCCGGGGTCACCCTGCACACCAACAACCGGGGCGTCTCCGACTCCTCGTGCTGGGGCCGGCCCGATTACCTCAAGGTGTACCCGCCGGGCTCCACCCGGGCGCTCACCCTGCGGACCACCGATCCCCTCGTCTGCGGCGACCGCTTCACGACGACCGCGGTGGCGGGCGGCTGAGGGCTCTGCCGCGACGCGCCGTGGCAGGCTGCCCAGGCAGAAGGCCGGCCCCCGGAAGCCGGTCTCAGAGGCCGGCGAGAGTGAGGAGCCGGTGCATCTCCCCGGGCGGCAGGACGGGGTTGCCGGCCGCCGCGGTCGCGACGCGTTCCGACGGATCGGCCAGCAGCCGTATCAGTTCGGGAAGCGGAACCCCGCTGTGGGAGGCGACCGTTCGGCGCACCGCCGGATCGGAGTCGGCCGCGAGAGCGCGGAGCAGTTCCACCGGGAGCTCGGGGTCGCGCGTGGCCAGTTGCCGCATGCGCGGGTCGGGGTCGGTGGCCAGCCGACGCAGAACGGCTGCCGGGAGAGGGAAGTCGTCCGCCGGACGCCATGCCATCCTCTTGGCCGGTCGGTGGCTCCGGTCGATGCGTTCGGCGGTCTCGGGGTCGATCCGGTCACGGGCATGCAGAGCCATCGTCGTACGGACGTCGCTCTCCTCGTCGTGGAGCAGCCGGGTCACGGCCTCCTCCGGAAGGCGGTCGGACATCGCGGCCGAAGCACGGAAGCAGGCGTAGGGCGAGTCGACGTACGGCAGGGGGTCGGCCTTCACCCACGGGAGCCGCAGCGAGCGGAGTTCCGCCCGGGCCAGGTGGTCCGTGATCTCCCGGTCCAGCGCGTCGTCGTCCAGGTCCTGGTCGTGGTCGAAGAGCCGCTCGACCCCGTGGTCGTCGGCCGTGATCCGCGCGTGGATCGCGGCTCGGTCCGGCTGTGGCGTGTCCTGGCGGGCGAAGACGCGGACCCGGACGAGTGAGCTGGGGTCCTCGGCGAGCATGCCCCTCACAGGAGAGGGGAGTTGAGGATGTGCCGCGAGTTCCTTGCGTACGTTCTCGTCCGGGTCGCCGGCGAGCCTGGAGGCGGTCTCGGCGTCCAGCACGCCGTGGCGTACCGCTCCGGCGCGCGTGACCGGGTCGGCCAGCAGGCCAGGGACCAGATCGGCGGGCGGGACGGGGTGCGGAAGCCGCCGGTAGTAGGTCGAACAGGCCGCCGCGCGTACCGAGTCGTCGGGGTCGGTCAGGAGGAGGCGGCGCACCGGTTCGGGGGCCTCGGGCCACCACTGGGCGAGCGTGGCCCGGACCTCGGGCTCCGGGTCGGACGCCTGCCGGGCACGAAGGTCCCGGGGTACGTCGTCGTTCTGCGCCAGGTGTACGCGCACCCGGGGGTCGGGGTCGGTGAGCAGCCGCTCGAACAGTTCTCGCGGTGCGTCCGTCGCGGCGATTGCCAGGGCGGTACGGATTCCGGAGTCCGGATGTCCGGCGAGCACCAGCCGATACCGGTGCGGGAGAGTCCTGTTGAGAGCCAGCGCGTGGGTGTGCCAGAAGTCGTCCGCGGCGATGATCGTGTCGGTCATGTCGTCGGTCAGGTCCGGGCGCTTGGCGATCTCTCCGTGTCCCCCGGTGCGGGCGAAGAGCCGGTGGAAGGTTTCGGGCGGCAGCGCGGGATTCTTCGCCAGACCGTCCAGCACCGCACCGAGGTGGACGGGAGTCGGGGCAGAAGTCGCTTCCGGCACGCCGCATACCCCTGATCGCCTAGTGGTTGACCATCCATTGTCGCATGCGCTCTCTCTCCAGGAGGCGTTGGCCCGGTTCCTCCCCGCCGCACGTCAGCGGCAGGCAGACGGCTGGGGGCCACACCGTGAAGAACCCCAGGCCGTACTTCCGCCGCGACCGGGCCGGCTTCGCGGACCGTTCAGCGTCCGGACACCGACGGGTCAGCCCGTGTCCGCCGGTTCTGTTCGCGGCCTTCCTACTGTCCCCGTCATGAAGAGATCACTTGTGAGCCGTTCCGCCGGCATCGCCGTTTCCCTCGTGCTGGTCGCGACCGGTGCCGCGCTCGCGGCCGACCGGCTGCCGGGTCAAGGAGCCGGGCCGGATGCCGATTGGGGCACCGGTTCCCCGGTGTTCGCCTTCGGGGGCCCGGGCAGGTCGGGCGGCGACGCGGCCGAGCGCGCGTACCGCGATCTGCTGGACCACGGTCCCGACGCGAAGATCCTCACCGCGGCGCACCGGGGCCAGTGGCGCGACGCTCCCGAGAACTCGCTGCCCGCCTTCCGAGCGGCGTTCGACCGCGGTGCCGAACTCGTCGAGACAGACATCCAGTTGACCAAGGACGGCGTTCCCGTTCTGATGCACGACACCACCGTCGACCGCACCACGGACGGGGTCGGGGCGGTTGCGGATCTGACGCTGGCTCAAATCGAGCAACTCCGCCTCAAAGAAGGGCTGGGAGGCGCCCAGGCCGCCGTGACCGACGAGCGGGTGCCGACGCTGGAGGAGGCGATGAAGCTCGCCAGGAACCAGGGTCTGATCAACCTGGACAAGGGCTGGTCGAGCCGGGAGGCGGTCTGGGACGTCCTCACCCGCACGGGCACGGTCCGCAACGGTCTCTTCAAGAGCGACGCCCCGGTCGCGGAGGTCCAGAGCTTCCGCGCGACCCACCCCGACGCCGTCTACATGCACATGATCACGGACGCGAACATCGGCGACGTGGACGGGTTCGGCGACGACCAGCCGGTGGCGTACGAGGTCAACTTCGACAGTACCCAGGACGCCGTCGCCCGCAGGCCGTTCCTCGACACCCTCGCCCGGCACAGCAGGGTCTGGAGCAACACCATGTGGAACGGCCTGTCCGACCACATGACCGACGAGGCTTCGCTGACCGACCCACTGCGGGGGTGGGAGGCGCTGGTGCGCGGCTTCCACACCTCGGTCTTCCAGACGGACGACGTGGAGAAGGTCGAGTCCTGGCTGCGTACCGGGGAGGGCGACCCGCTGCCGCACGGAGCCGTACGCGTCCAGGCCGAGGAGTTCCTGCCCGGTGAGGGTACGGGCTACCACGACAACGACACCGTGAACGCGGGCGGACTGGGCATGCGCCCCGGTGAGGGTGTCGACATCAGCGACGCCGACGGCAATGTCCGGGTGAGCTGGATGCGCGGCGGTGAGTGGCTGACCTACGACGTGGACGTCGCGCGCACCGGGACGTACACGCTGGCCGCCCGGGCGTCCTCGCCGTACTCCCCGGCGGGTACGTACACCGTCTCCTTCGACGGAGGTGCCCAGAGCGCGCGGGTGGCCGTACGCAACACCACCAGCCACAACAAGGAGGTACTCCAGCCGAGCGGGGTGGAGCAGCGGCTCACCGCCGGTCACCACGTGCTGCGCATCAGCCTCCCCGCCGACACCTACCAGAACTGGAACCTCGACTACCTCCAGCTCTCACCGGTCCGGCCCTGACGCGTCGACCGGCCGGGGCCGTGCGCGGCCCGCCCCGGCCGGTCCGGCGAGCCGTCGGGCCGGGCCGGGTCGCGTCCGGTCCGGTCCGGTCCGGTCAGACCGTATCCGCGCCCGACAGCTCGTCTGCGCGGGCGGTGATGAGCCGCCGTACGACGATGGAGGACCGGGACGGCTGGCTGTCGGCGCGCTGCACCAGGCTGACTTCGACGGGCTCGGTGTCCGCGAGCGGGAGCCACGACAGGTCGCCCTCCGGGCGGCGGGTGTCGAAGCGGGCGAGGAGCCCGATCCCGGCGCCTCGGGAGACCATGGTCTGCACGGTGCGCGCCGACATCGCCTCGACCATCACCTGACCCTGGGGAAGGTGCTTGCGCAGGCGCTGGTGCAGCACGGTGCCCGGTCTCATGGTGACGATCGGCCAGGGCTCCAGATCGGCCCAGGTGACCTCGGTGCGTCCGGCGAGGGGATGGTCCGGCCGGGTGTGCACGCCGAGCAGTGTCGTCATGAGCCGTCGGCGGACGAGACCGCTGGGCGCGGGTTCGTCGGGCGTGGTGACCACGCCGAGGTCGAGGTCGCCGTTGAGCACCGCGCTCTCGATGTCGCCCGAGGGGCCCTCGCGCACGGAGAACCGCAGGCCGGGGTGGTCCGCGAGCAGCCTCCCGACGACCGGGGCGACGATCGTCTCGACGGTGACCGAGCCGCCGCCGATGGAAACCCGTCCCTGGTACGTCCCGTTGGAGGCCAGCGCGGCCTCCCGCACCGCGTCCTCGGCCGCCACGAGGCGGGTGAACGGGCCGACCAGCGCCTCGCCGGCCGGTGTCGCCCGCACGCCACCCGGACTCCGGGTCAGCAGGACGACATCCAACTCCTCTTCCAGCACCGTGAGTTGCTGCCCGATCGTGGGCTGGCTGACACCGCAGGCCGCCGCCGCGGACCGGAGGGATCCCGTGCGCAGCGCGGCGAGGAAGTACCGGGCGCGTTCGACTCGCATCGGCCCAGGGTAGTGCCATTGGCTATCACCGGATCCAGAGGACGGCATCTTCCCGCGGGGATCGCACCACGACATCGTGACGCGGGTCACGCATCGCCGTGACGTGCTGATTGCTCGTGAAAGGATTTTCCGTGCCCGGACCCCTCAATGGCGTGCGTGTCCTGGACATCTCGACCGTCCTCGCCGGCCCCCTGGCCTCTTCCCTGCTCGCCGAGTTCGGAGCCGAGGTGATCAAGGTCGAACAGCCCGGTACCGGTGATCCCGCCCGCGGCTACCCGCCCCTCGACGACGACGGCGTCTCGGCCGGCTGGGCGGTCGTCGGCCGCAACAAGTCGAGCGTGACGATCGACCTGCATCACCCGGAAGCCGCCGACCTGGTCGGCCGGCTCGCCGCGACGGCCGACGTGGTGGTCACCAACTTCCGGCCGGCGACCCTGCGCCGGTTCTCCATCGACTTCGACGACCTCGTCGCCCACCGGCCCGACCTCGTCATGGTGCACGTGAGCGCCTTCGGGCGCACCGGCCCGTACGCGGAGCGCCCCGGGTTCGCCCGGGTCGCGGAGGCGTTCGCCGGGCTGACCCATCGCACGGGGTTCCCGGACGGTCCGCCGGTGTTCGCGGGTTATCCGGTCGCCGACGGGGTCACCGGGATCTACGCGGCCTTCGCGGCGATGCTCGCGCTCCGCCAGCGTGACCTGACGGGCGAGCCCCAGCTCGCCGACATCGGTCTGTACGAGCCGCTGCTGCGGATGATGGAGGACTTCATCGTCGACTACGGCGCGACCGGTGAGGTCCGGGAACGCCAGGGCAACGAGAACCCGCACATCAGCCCCAACAACCTCTACCGGACGCGCGACGGCCGCTGGCTGGCACTGCCGGCGTCGACGGAGCAGATGTGGCGTCGGCTGGTCGTCGCGATGGACACGCCGGACCTCTCCGCGTACGACACGATGACGGCCCGGATCGAGCACCGCGCCGAGATCGAGGGCCGGGTGGCCACCTGGGTGGCCGGCCAGGACCTCGCACCCCTCACCAAGCTGCTGGACGAGGCGGGCGTGGCCTGCGGGCCGGTGAACTCCGCAGCCGACATCTGCGCCGACCCCCATGTACGGGCGCGCGGTTCTGTGGTCGAGGTGACCGACGAGCACGACGGACGCACCCGGCTGGTGCAGGGCTCCGCCGGACGGTTCTCGGGGTTCGGCCAGACTGTCGACCGCGGCGCGCCCCACCTGGGTGAACACACCCGCGCCGTGCTCGGTGAACTCGGCCTCGACACAGCCGCCGTCGACGACCTCGCCGCCCGCGGCGTCATCTGAACCAGGGAGAACCACAGATGTCCATGGCCGACGTCTCCATCGTCGTTCTCGTCGCCCTGTTCCTGGCGACGCTCGTCCCGAGGTTCAACATCGGGCTCGCGGCCCTGCCCGCCGCCTTCCTCGTAGGTCTGGCCGCCGACCGCACCGCGGACCAGGTGACGGCGTTCTTCCCGGGCGACTTCTTCGTCCTGCTGGTCGGGATAACGGCGTTGTTCGCGGTCGCCCAGATCAACGGCACGCTCGACTGGCTCCTCGACGGTGTGCTCCGCCTGGTCGGCGGGCGCGCGTTGCTGGTGGCACTGGTGCCCTTCCTGGTCGGCGCGGTGCTGACCGCGGTCGGTACCCTCCCGGCCGCCGCCACCGCCATCGTCGCGCCCGTCGCGCTGGGGCTCGCCGCCCGGTACGGGATACCCCCGTTCATCGCCGCCGTCCTCGGGGTCACCGGCATCATCAGCGGACTCCTCTCGCCCCTGGCCGTGTTCGGCACCAGCGCCAATCACCTGGGCGACAAGATGGGGCTCGACCTTCCCGGTTCCGCGCCCGTCACCTTCTTCCTCGGCGGGCTGCTGGCGGGTCTCGTGGTCTGCGCCGCGTGTCTCGTGGTCGGGTACCGCACCGGAGCCATGCCGCGCGGCCGCCTCACGCCGGTCGGCGAGTCCGACGCCGGGGGAACCGCCGGCGAAGACGCTCGCGGGACCGCCGGCGAGGAGTCCGACGGCCGGGGCCCCTCGCCGCTCTGGGGCCGTTACCTCACCCTCGGATGCCTGCTCGCCGTGGTGGTGCTGTCGGTCGGCTTCGACATCAACATCGGCTACCTGGGGCTCACCGCCGCGGTCGTCCAGCAGCTCGCGCTCCGGCTGGAGCCGAACGAGATCATCTCCAGGATCCCGTGGAACATCGTGCTGCTCATCGGTGGACTGCTCACCTACGTCGGCCTGATGCAGGACCTGGGCGCCTTCACCCGGATCAGCGATCTGCTGCGGGTGGACGGTTCCCCGATGCTGAGTCTGCTGGTCCTCTGCTACATCGCCGGTGTCACTTCCTTCGCCGCGAGCTCCATCGCGGTCTTCGCCACCACGATCCCCCTGGTCCCCGCCGTGGTCGCCGAGGGCGCCTCGCCCGTGGGTGCCGTACTCGCGGTCGCGCTGGCCTCGATCCTGGTCGACATCAACCCGCTGGGCATCACGGGTGGTCTGATCCTCGGCGCCGCGAAACCCGAGGACCGTACGCCGCTCTTCCGCCAACTCCTGCGCTGCGGGCTCGTGTCGGTGGTCGTCGGCCCCGCGCTGGCGTGCTTCGCCTTCGGATGGTGGTGACGGGCGGTCGTCACGGCGCCACCGGAAGGCCACGGGCCGGTACCGGATCTCTCCGGTACCGGCCCCGGCGGACGCGCAGGCCGGTGAGGGCGCAGCCGGTTCCGGCGAGGTGTCAGCCGCGCGGCACGCCCGCCACCGGTTCGCCCCCGAGGAAGTCCTCCAGGATTTCGGTGAACCGTTCCGGCTGTTCCTCGGCCGGATAGTGGCCACAGCCGTCGAGGATCACCTCGGTGACGTCGTCGGCCGCCAGCCGCATCGTCCGGGCGGCGTTCGCGCCGCTCCACAGCTCGCCGCCGACGGCGAGCACCGGCAGCGTCAGCCGGGTCCCGCTCCGCCGCTCGTTCTGCGCGATCGTCTCGTCCAGCGCCCGGTAGTACGCGAAGCTCGCCCGCAGCGCGCGAGGATCCGCGGCGATCGCATCGACATACACGTCGACGGCGTACGCGGGGATCGCGGTGGCGGTGGCGGCCTTGGCGGCGAACTGCCGGCCGAAGAAGAGCCGCTCCCGCCCCTGGACCAGTTCCTCGTTGAGCTCGGTGAGCCGGTTGAAGCCGAACTGCCAGAGCTTCTGATTGAGCGCGGCCGGGCCGAAGAGCGGCGGGGACGGCACGACACCGGGGATCACGGCTTCGACGACGGCGAGCCGGCCCACTCGCTCGGGGTGATCGGCGGCGAGGGCGTACGCCGTCCACGTGCCGATGTCGTGGCCGACCACGTCGAACCGCTCGTACCCGAGCGCGGCCATCAGCGCCACCAGATCGGCGGCCAGAGTGCCGGCGTCGTAACCGTCGTCGGGCTTGTCGGAGAGCCCGGCACCCCGCGAGTCGACGGCGACGACGCTGTGCTCGCGGGCGAGCGCCGGCATCACGTCCCGCCAGGCGTACCAGGTCTGTGGCCACCCGCCGATCAGCAGCACCGGCGGGCCGTCCCCGCCGGTGACCGCGTGCAGCCGCAGCCCGTCCAACTCCACGAGGCGGCTGGTGAAGACGTCGGTGAACCCGTCGGGCAGCCGTAACGCACGCAGGCTTGTCGTGTCTCCGGCCGCACTCATCATGGAACGATCAGTCCAACTTGTCATACCGGCGACCCTACACATCCTGAAACGATCGGTACAAGATGCGTAGACCGACGAACCATGGCAGTCCGTAAGCGATTCGACGTGGACGAGGCGCTACGGCGGGCCATGCACGTCTTCTGGCGCTGGGGCTGTCCGGAGGCCTCGATCGATCGCCAGACCGAGGGCACGGGCCTGGGACTGAGCTCGCTCTACAGCACCTTCGGCGACAAGAGCGCCCACCTCCGGAGAAGCCTCCAGCGGTACGCACAGGGCTACCACCCGCTGTACGACCAGGCACTGTCCGGCCCACACCCGTCCCCGAGCTCCGTCATGGCGTGGAGACATGGCCGGTGAACGAGGAAGCCGCGGCCGAATTCGACCAGTGGTACACCGATGTGCACGTGCCGGAGGTCGTGGCGCTCGACGGTTTCGTCTCGGCGACGCGTTATGCACCGCCGGAGCCCTACGGCCCCTACGTGGCGCTGTACGCGATAGACGGTGACCCCGACAAGGTGATGCAGGGGCTGCTCGCCGCGGTGGGCGAGGGGCCGGCTGCAGACGTCGAAGACGCTGGGATCGGACCCGGCCCCGTGCTCCGGGGCGTGGAAGTGCGCCAGGAGTACGTTCCGGCGGATTGGCGCCGGAGGTACGCGCTCCGGCCGGCGCCCCGCTGTCACCGGCGGGGCGTCCCGGGGCGGCTCCTCCCGCACCGGCCACCCAACATGTGCGCTTCTTCCGGAGCGAGTTCGTTCGACGGGCCGAGCGACCTTCCTCTCTCGCGGGCCATGAGACCACCTGCGGGGGCCAACGGACGGCGAGACTGGCGAGCTTGACGTCGAGACAGCTTTCGACGCCCTCCTGCCCGGGCCCTCCCTCACCGCCGCCTCCCGCGAACGTGGCGACAGCGGTGGGGTCGGGTCGTTGACCCCGACGATCCCGAAAAGGAGCGCATCGGTGGTCCTGGCAGCCCGTCCGAGATCGTTCGTCCAGATGAAGGAAGCCGGTCCGTCCTGGAGGTGGCCCGTGGACGTCCGCTCCTGGCACGCGCGTCGTCGACCGGAGCGATCGCAGGCGGCTGCACGAGGTCTCCCCTTCTCCGGCCCGCGGCCACCCGATGACGGGCCACACGGCGCTTCTCCCGACATGCGCCAGGCCCGGGCCCGTCGGGCGCCGCTCTCCTCCCGCTCGGCCCGTTGCGGGGCCGTCAGGCCCGCGGTGCCCGTTCCTTCGGGCCGTACAGGGCCGTGGGCGCGCCCGTGCTCAGGGCCCAGTACCGGTCTCCGAAGGACCAGTGCCACCACTTCCCTGACGATTAGATGTGTTCAAGCATCAGGGAAGGAGCGAGTGTGAGTGAGTGGCGTGTGGTGTGGGTGCCCGACCCGGGCCGGTGGGGGACGCTTCCTGAAGCGGGAGTGCTGGGGGTCGAGGACCTGCCGAGGGCGGTCGAGCGGATCGGCTTGATGCCGGGTGATCCTGTCTTCATCGCTCCAGATTTCACCATCGACTGCGACCTGTTGGAGTTCGTTCTCTCAAAGCACTTCCGCTTCCTTGCACGGGAGACGAAGCGGAACTACGCCACGGACATTCGGATCCTCCTGACCTTCCTGTCTTCGCGCGGGATCGACTGGCTCCGGGCCTCCGAGCAGGACCTGCTGAACTACAGGACCTGGCGCTGTGATGCTCCACAGAACCCCGAGCGAATCGGCGGGTCGAAATGGAACCGTGAGGCCGCCGCCTTCACCCGCCTGTTCAAGTGGGCGAGGGTGAGCCCCCGGCCGGTGGACGCGTCCCGGCGGGAGGACCGTGCGGCTGACTCGGTCAGTGCCCGGGTGTCGTGGCTGACACCGCGTACGTGGAGCCTGTGGTCGGACGTCGGGCTGCGCGGACATGGCCGTGATGGGGTCCCGACTTGGGGATGGGATGCGCGGACCGAGGCCCGTAATACCTCGTTCGTGCAGTTCATCTTGAGCTCGGGGCTTCGGCGACAGGAAGGCGGGTCCCTCCTGACGTTCGAGCTGCCCGCTCAGCGGTTGCAGCACGGGCGCTACCAGCACGGCCAGCTCGCCGGGGCGGTGACCCGGTCGAAGAACGGCCGTACCTTCTACACCTCGTTGGACGCCCTGGGGCAGGTTGAAACGTACGTTCAGTCGGAGCGTGCTTTGGCGGTGAAGCGCGCTCAGCAGATGGGCCGCTACGAGCGGGTTGAGCAGATGCGCCTGGTCACGAAGGTGACCCATGGCCGAGCACCGCGAGTGTTCTGGGTCGGCCGAGAGGGTGTCGAGGGCCATCAGTACTTGACCCATCTGGGCTGGCGGGAACGGCAGTGGCTGTTCCTTGACGGCCCGGAGGGGCCGGAACCTGCGTGGCTGTGGCTGACCGAGCAGGGCTTGCCGATGCTTCCCGACCGTTGGAACACGGTGTTCACCACGGCGAACCTGCGCTGCGAAGAGGTTTTGTTGACCCCCGCCGAGCGGGAAGTGGGCCGGAACCTCCGAGCCGCAGAGGTCCGGGGCCGGACTCCGTACGCCACCCCACACTCCGCGCGTCACTCCTTCGCGCTCTACATGCTCATCGTGCTGAACCAGCTGATGGAGGCCCGCTTCGGATTGACCGCGGCGGATCGCCGGGATTTCGCGATGCTGTTCGGCGACCCCTGGTGGCTGGTCAAGACCCTCCTCGGGCACGCGGACGTCGAGACGACCAAGCGTCATTACCTGGCTCCCGTCGCGCATTTGCAGCTGGAGTCGATCCTGGCGACGGCCGAGGCGGAGGAACCCGACGGCAAGGTCGAGGACATCGACGGCGTGTTCGCGCGGCTCGCAAGAGAGTCGGCCGGGATCCAGGACATCGACGTCATCGTCGACCGGCTGCCGGCGGCCGAGCGATGAGCCGCCGCGGGCGTCGGGCGGTCCTGCCGCCGACCGACTTCACGACGGAGCCACCGCTTGCCGCAAACGGACTGGTGGTCACCATCGTCAACAAGGCTGGTCATGGGAAGGACTTCGCCTTCTCCGACCTGCCGGTTCCTGAGCCGATGCAGCGCTCCCTGGCAACGGTGTTCGCTGCCCAGCAGGTGAGGTGGACCAGCCATTACAGCGCCACAGCCGCCTGGAACAGGCTGAAGGTGTTCGCCGAGTTCATCTCCGGTCTCGACACTCCTCCCGAGGATCTGACCGGCCTGGACGCGGCGACGCTCAAGCGCTGGCGGCTGCAGAACATCAGCACGAACACCGGTCGCACCACGCTGCGGGTAGTCCATCGGATACTCCGCAGCTACCCCCGGTTGAGCGAAGGGCCGGTCGCAGAGGAGCTGGCCCGTCGCGTTCCCGCACCGAAGCCCGTCAGGAAGTCCTACGACGAGGCGGAACGCGAGCACGTGCTGCTGGCAGCAGGCCGTCAGTTCCGGGCTGCCTGGCTCAGGATCCGGGAGAACAGTGAACTGCTGGAGAGGTGGCGGGCGGGAGCGCTGGATGAGGGCAGCCATGACTGGCGGCTCGGGGAAGCGCTGGACCATGTGGCTCGTGTCGGGGACGTGCCCCGTACGCAGCTGCCGAGTGGTCGACAGGCCATCACCAACCGCGGATTGCTGGGCGGCCGCGACAGCGAGCACACGTGGGGCCGGCTGTTCCTGACCCCGTCGGAGCTGACTGCCCTGGCCGTGCTGCTGACCGACCGCTTCGGTTGGAACCTCTCCGTCTACGACCGTATGCCGGCCCCGACCAGGGCTCCGTCGGTCGCGGAGACCACGAACGTGACCTACCACGTGCAGGTCGAGAAGCGTCGGGCCGGGAACGGCCGCTGGTTTTCCACGGAGAACATCACCGACTCCGGGGCCGACTCGCCAGGGCGATTGATCACACAGGCACTGCAGGCCACGCTCCACGGTCGACTCCTGGCCTCGCAACTGGCTCCAGGCACAGACCTGTTGATGACCGCCCGCGCGGTTCGCCAGAAGGGCGGACGCAGAGACATGGACCGTCCTCCGGTAGTCGGCCCACTCGTTTTCGGAGTTTCGGGTGTCGATGGGAAGTCCTGGGCGAGCGAGCACAAGCTGGGCGGTTCGCCCTTCCGTCAGATCCGACGTACAACGGTGACGCGAGAGGGTAAGCCTCTCCAGCACACGCAAGGAACTCACGAGAGCATCTACGTGCTGCCCGACCAGAAAGTCCGGCAAGACTCGCAGCAGATCTTCGAGGACGGCGCGCTCGAAGCTCTCGACCAGGCAAAGAAGATCTTCTTCGGCGGCCACCTCGCTCCGGGGCCGGACCCGGCCCACGGGCAGACCGCGACCGCGGATTGTGCGGACGAGGACACCACCCCGTGGCCTGCCCCGGGCGGTGGCTGCGGAGCCGACTTCCTGCTCTGCCTCGCCTGCCCGAACGCACACATCCACCCAGGCCACCACCCCCGCCTCGCCCTCCTCCACGAACAGATCCAGAGCTTGCGGTCGGCGATGAACCGCCCCGGGTCGAGTGGAGACTCAATTCCGTGAAAGGATTGAGTCATGGCACGCCCTTCCTCTTATCCCGTTGAGCTGCGCAAACGAGCGGTTCGTATGGTCGGCGAGGTCCGCGGTGACTACCCGAACGAGTCGGCTGCCGTGCGGGCGGTCGCCCAGAAGCTCGGTATCGGTTCGGCCGAGACCCTGCGGAACTGGGTCAGGCGGGACGAGATCGACTCCGGGCAGCGTCCGGGCACGACGTCGGAGGAGTCCGCGGCGATGAAGGCGTTGAAGAAGGAGAACGCCGAATTGCGCCGCGCGAACGACATCCTGAAGGCTGCGGCGTCTTTCTTCGCGGCCGAGCTCGACCGGCCACACACGCTCGTAGCGTTCATCGACGAGCACCGGGCCCGCTTCGGCGGTGTCGAGCCGATCTGCCGCGTACTCGCCGAGCACGACTGCAAGATCGCCCCCTCCACCTACTACGCGGCGAAGAAACGCGCCGCCGAACCTTCGGCCAGACAGGTGCGGGACGCCGTCCTCAAGGACGCGATCACCGAGGTCCACGAGGCCAACTACCGTGTCTACGGCGCCAGGAAAGTCTGGCGCGAGCTGCACCGACAGGGCCACACCGTGGCCCGGTGCACCGTCGAACGTCTCATGCGCGAGCTCGGCATCACCGGCGCCGTCCGCGGAAGGAAGGTCATCACCACGATCCAGGACAGCAGCGTCGAGCGGGCACCGGACCTGCTGGACCGCAAGTTCGTCGCGTCGGCCCCCAACCGCTACTGGGTCGCCGACTTCACCCACGTCAAGACCTGGTCGGGGGTCGTCTACGTCGCCTTCGTCGTCGACACCTTCTCCCGCCGGATCGTCGGCTGGTCCGCTGCCACATCGAAGGAGACCAAGCTCGTCCTGGACACTCTGGACATGGCCCTGTGGCAACGCGACCGCGATGAACACCCCCACCGGCGCGGCGAGTTGATACATCATTCCGATGCCGGGTCGCAGTACACGAGCTTCCGGCTCGCCGAGCACCTGGCAGCCGCCGGCATCGCCGCCTCGATCGGCTCGGTCGGCGACGCCTACGACAACGCCCTCATGGAGTCCGCGATCGGCCTGTTCAAGACCGAGCTGATCAAACCGGGGCGCCCCTGGAGGACTCTTTCCCAGGTCGAGCTCGCTACCGCGGAGTGGGTGGACTGGTACTGCCACCGCCGGCTCCACGGTGAAATAGGGCACATCCCACCCGTCGAATACGAGACCAACTACTACCGCGCGACCACGAAACCCCAGGTCACAACCGCAATATGAAGTCTCTACCGAACCCGGGGCGGTTCAGCGATGCCTGAACACAGATGGCACCAGCGCTGGTACGAGCACTGGCAGCGGCTCGACGACCTGGCGGACAAGGTCGGCCGCCCGTCCTGGGCTGCCGCCCTGGGCCGGGTCAGCCACACCGACCGCGCCTTGGTCGACCTCCTTCTGAAAGGACAGCTGGCTCCATGACCCTTGCTCTTGCCTCCGGTGACGATCCCTATCTGCTGCCGGTCCCCACCCCGAGCAGTCTCGTCGTCCTTCCTCAATGGATCAGTGCTGGCAACACCAACCCCAACGGCCGCTACCAGGCGTCGGTCTGGCCGCTGGGCCCGCTCATCGACAGGCCCGGCGCCAGCCTGGCCAAGATCCACTGGAAGAATTGCCCGGATCGCCTGGAGTGGCAGATCAGGCAGGTGACCTGGATCTTGCTGAACGGCCAGTTGCGGCCCACTTACCTCCAGACTCGCGGAATCCGCGCCCGGCCCAGAGGCTCCGCCACCGAGATGCGCGAGACCTGCTACGAGTGGATGAGGCTCGCCCGCTGGCTTCACACCGCTGGCATCAAGAATCTTCGAGACTGCACCGACGATCATTGGGCCGCCTACGCCGTAGACCGCTTCAGCACCAAAATGCCCCGGCACCATGCCAGCGAGACCCTGAGCCGGTTGGCCGATCTGTGGGCGTTCGACCAGCTCTGCTCTCGTCCCGTCGGTGTCACCCAACCGCCATGGGAACGACACGGCATCGACGACTACCTGCCCTCGACCGCATCGCAGGACGCCGGTGAGAACACGACCGAGCCGCTGGACCCGAAGGTCCTGGGGCCGCTCCTGATGTGGGCCATCCGGATGGTCGACGACTTCGGAGACGACGTCCTGGCTGCCTGGACAGAACGGCTCCACATGCAGCAGTTGGCTGCCGCCACCCCGAGTACGCCCGAAGGACTGGCCTCGCTGGACTCCTACCTCCTGCCCCGACTCGCTGCGGGCGAGGGGGTTCCGGCCACCGGGCGTCAAGGCAGGACTGTCCTCAACGCCCCTTTCATCGCGGCAACCGTCGGCTGCAGCATCAACCAGGTCAACGGTTTTCGGCAACGCCATCGCCTCACCACGCTGCAGCCCGGCCCGTGTCCGCTGCAGGTTCCGACGACAGGGCAGATCAACGGCAGGCCCTGGCGCGAGCACCTCGACTTCAACGAAGCCCCGACCTTGATGCGGCATCTGTCCACCGCCGCGATGATCGTCTGTCTCTACCTAACCGGTATGCGGCCACAGGAAGTACAGGGTCTGCGGTCCGGCTGCTGCCCCGACCCCGAGGGCGGAGGGCGACATCTCATCCGCAGCCACCACTACAAGAACGTCACGGATGACGACGGCACGCACGTCTCGGCCGGTGAGGAACGGGATGTCCCCTGGGTCGCCATCACCCCGGCCGTCCGTGCGATCCGAGTCCTTGAACGCGTGGTTCCCGAGGGCGAGCTGCTCTTCAGTTCCGCCCATCACGACTTTGTCCGTGGCCGCCAGTTCAGTGGCGCCTTGAAGAACGCCGGTATGCACCAGCGGATCGAGAGCTTCGTTGCGTGGATCAACCAGGAAGCAGAATCCCAAGGGCTGTCGGACCAGGGCGTTCCCGAAGATCCTCACGGCGCCATCGGGCTCGGACGGTTCCGTCGGACCCTGGCATGGCACATTGCTCGCAGACCTGGCGGGCTCGTCGCGCTCGCGATCCAGTACGGCCACATGCGCACCGTCCTCGACGCCCGCACCTCCAGCGGCTACGGCAGCCGGAGCCGCCGCGGCATCCACAGCGTCCTCGACGTCGAGACCGCCCTGGCCGCTGCCGACACTGCCGCGCGGCTGCGGGACCGCCTCGCCGCCGGCGAGAAGATTTCCGGGCCCGCGGCCCGACGAGCCCTCACCGCCGCCGTCCAGGCGCCACGATTCGAGGGCCGTACCGTCACCCAGAAGTTCGCCAGACAGGCCCCCGACTACCTGGCCCGCGACGGCCTGGTCCTCTTCGACAACCCGGACGCCTCGCTGATCTGCGTCTTCAAACGCGACAACGCGCTCTGCGAACCAGGCCCCGACGCAACCGCCCCGAACCAGTTCGACTGCCGCCCCGGCTGCGGCAACGCCGTCCGCCTCGACAGTCACGCGAGCGAACTACTCGAAGAAGCCGACCGCATCAACCAACTCGCGGCGCACACCCCTCAGCCGCTGGCCAGGCGACTCCGCGCCGCCGCCGAACAGCATCGCGTTACCGCCGACACTCACCACGCCACCGCCCAACCTGCCGAGGACCTGTCGTGACCGAGCAATCTACCGACGAGCGTGCACGCATCCGCGCCGCCATCGACCGGCTCCTCACCAGCCAGCCCACAGCCTCAGACGGCGCACTGACCGTCGTCGCTCTCGCAGCCGAGGCCGGTGTTCATCGCATGGCCCTCCAGAAGCGTCACGCCGACCTGAAGAACGAGTTCTACGACCGCGTCCGCACCGAGACGAAGCAACTCCCCGAATCGGAGAAGCAGCTCCGCAAGACAGTGTCCGACCTGAAGGAAACCGTTGCCGCGCAGAAGGCCGAAATCATGGCACTCCGACACCAAGTAACTCAACTCGCACTCGCGAACGCTGTCCTCACCCGTCAAGGCAGGAAGACAGACAAGCTTTCGGAAGAGGTACCAGACAATGTCATTTCTCTCCATCCAACGGGAGAGTAACTACCCGCCCTACGCTGCTTGCTGCATGACTGGATGGCCATCCACAGCGGTAGCAACTGCCCTTCGGAACACCATCCTGCCGAAGGCGATGTTCACGAGAACGGGTTCTGGATCACGTTCCGCGGAGTGGTTACGGAGAGTCAAATCTTTGGGGCCATGCGATGACGGTTTGGATGGGCACGAAGTCGAGGTGAGGTGAGTTCCAGGGCCCGGCTGTCGCGTCCGGCGCTCATGTGGTTGAGCCAGCGTTCGTACCAGTCGAGGAAGTCGGTGGCGGAGGAGACGTTGGGGCCCCAGAACCCGTCACTGTTGCCGATGAGGACGCGGCCGGTGAGGGGACCTGTCACCGCGATGACGCATACGTCGGTGCAGCCCATTTCGATGACGTGAAGGAAGAGGTCGCGTCCGTGACCCCCGGGTTCTGCGTCGTCGAAGCCGCGGGGTGTCCCCGGTTCCTCACGCGGGTTCATGATCAGCAGGAAACACCGCTCCAGCGGCATGAGGCCGTAAAACGGCGCCGCGCCTGAGCCGCCGATGTGCGTGAGGAACTGCCGGTAGGCGTCGGGCAGGGCGATGTCGTGCTCGGCCTCGAACGCAGCGACACGTGCTTCTGCCAGCTTCGGACCGAGGCGGAACTTGTGTTGCTCTTCTCCGAAGGAGTGGCTACGCAGTGGTTGGAACGGGATCGCGGCCAGCTTGCGACGCAGGCGGGGTATGCGGGGATCCATGGTGCATCTTCTCTCGTCCCCGTCACCCTATGGGTGGCTGTGGTCAGCTGGCCAGAAGAACCCTCTTCCGCAGTAGAGCGAAGCCAGTCCGGCCGAACATCTGGCGCGTCATTCAAGGCACCTGCCTACTGGGGTCTTAAGCCTGCACACAAAGACTTGACTGGGAACACCACTCGGTGGGGTAGTTGACCAGCCCGGCGCCGGTGAGGACGGACCCCAGCAGCTCCCGGTTGGCCCGTGCCTCCGCGCTGATGCCGGGTGCGTGGGTGTAGCAGGCGCCGTCGCTCTCCTCGGGGTCGGCGTTCATCCGGGTGCCCAGGTCCAGCTCCCGGCCGTCGGCGTCCGCCAGGGTGAGGTCGACCGCGGCACCGGCGCTGTGCGGGGCGATGCCGGGCGGGGAGACGTACCGGCTGGCCGCCGAGTGGATCCGGTCGGCGGACCAGTCGGGGTGGAGGGCCCGCAGCCGGCCGGCGTACTCCTCGAAGTACGCGCGCTGGAGCGAGGGGGGCCGGTACCCCTCGACGAACAGCAGCCGAAGACCCCTCGGGAGCAGCGCCTGCGCCGACGCCAGCCGCTCCAGCACGCCCTCCCTCAGGTGGGCGAAGGCGTCCGCCGGGTCCTGGTTGCGCGTGTCGACCAGGAGCCGGCCGTCCTCGCGGACGTCCACCAGACGCTCCCCGCACTCCGCGACGGGTATGGCGGCCACGGTCGGATCCGACATCAGGATGATCTCGTTCATGGGGTGATCATCCCGCACCCCGGGTGGCGCCCTGCCCCGGACCGCAGGACGCCATCGGGTACGGGTGGTGGTGGTCAGGCGCCCTGCTGGACCGGTCCGACGAGGGTGCCGTCGGCCACCGTGAACGCCCCTTCGGCGAAGGAGGCACCGGGGATCTCGCCACCCGGGGCCTGGAGCGTGAACGACGCCTCGTCCACGGACGTGCCGTGACCGGTGTTCGGGACCTGGATGTCGAAGTGCACCGGGTGCCCCGGGCCGAAGGTCACCGCGCCGTCCTGGTCGCCGTAGGCCCCCGCGCTGATGCCGCTGTCCGATCCGTGGTCCAGGAACCGCGCGTCGGTGGGCGAGCCCGCCAGTTCGCACGGCTCGTATCCGCGCGGCGCGGTCAGGGTGACACGGTAGTGACGGTGGCCGGCGGAGCTGTCCGACGGGGCGATCGTCGCCGTGTGGTTGGCGGGACGGCATGCCGAGGGGGCGGCTGCGCGGTCCGTCGCCGCCGAAGCCTGCACGACTCCCGCACCCACGGCCCCGCCCGTCAGCACGGTGACGGCGAGGAGGACGCCGATCCTCTGGTTGGTACGCATCAAGAACGCTCCTTGCTTCTGCTCGACGGCCCGCGGCTGTCCGCCGCGCCACCGTGGTCGATCTCATCCCTGCCCGCATTCGTCGGCGGTGGATGTCCCGGAATCGCCACAACTGACCCGTCGGAGTGTGTTTCCGCTCGCGGACGAGCGGATCGGGCGGGCCGGCCACGAGGCCCCGCCCGGGTGCGGATCCTGGACGGTCTTCGGCTGGATTCCGCACGCCCCCCACCTGGCTCTTGACCCGGGAACCGGAAAGGTCCACGGGTTCTCCGAGAACGGCGGTCCGGTGCGGGAACTGCACGCGGACGTGTCCTCCCTCTCCTGTCTCGCCTTCGCTCTGCACCGGCTCCTGAAGGAATTCGAATGGAGCGAGGACGCGAACGACGAGGAGAGCGACTTCGAGCGTGCCGTCAGCAGGCCTTCCGCCACACCCCCAGTTCGAGCTTCTTCTCCATGGAGGAGAGGCCCAGTCGGCGCGAGTCGGCGCAGAAGTCGGAGGCGGGCACCTCGTATTCGACGTGGAAGACAGCCTTGCCCGCCTCGACGAAGGGCGTCAGTTCGTCGCACTCGTCGTACTGGGCGCACTCCTCGTTGACCGCGAAGTCGAAGTCCTTCAGCAGTGCGGGGACCTGCGGCAGGTCGTTCTTCAGGCCCACGGCCATGCCGCGTTCGTGGGCCAGCTTCGCGATCATCCTGTTGTACGCGAGCTGGTCGGCGGCGGTGATGTCGAAGCCGCTGTCGTTGTTGTACGCCTCGACGAGGTCGGGTTCCACCGCGTCGAACCCCTTGGCGCGGCACATGTCGAACCGCTTGGCCATGAGGGGCTTCAGCACCGCGATCTGCCGTACGTCCAGCCACCGTTCGCCGTCCCAGTCGTCGCCGGATCCCAGTACGGACGCGGGGAATGCGGCCTTGTCGGAGCGGAAGTCCTCCCAGGCGCCGACGTTGATGTAGCAGATCGCCTTGCGGCCGGCCCGGTGCAGCCGGGCCACGTCGGCGGCGGAGTTCTCGAAACCGTCGATGTCGTAGACGGGCACGTCCACCGACTGGTCGGCGCGCCCGTTGAGTTGCCACTGCCAGTCCAGTCCCGGCTTCGGACGCCACCAGCCGGCGGATCGCGTGGAGCCGCCCTTCGCGGACGCGGACGGGGTGGGCCGGGCGGGCACGGGGGACGACGGCGCGGGCGAGGGGCGGTGGGTGGCGGACGTCGTGGGGGTCCGGGAGGCGTGCGGGGTCTGCCCGGACGCACCCGTGCTGCTCGACGAGGAGGCGGGCCGGTCGCCTTCTCCCGCGGCCCGGTCCTCGTCCGTCGCACCGCCGCACGCCGTGAGCGCCGCAGCCGTCAGCAGCGCCACGAGGGCCGCCCGCCGGCTCGCCGTGGTGGTGTCGCTCATCGTTCCTTCCCGGTCAGTGCGGGCGACAACGTCGCCCAGGGGTTGGGGAGTTCACCCGTGACGGGTCCGCACACGGCCGCCCCCCGCTCGGTGGCGGTCCGTACCGCGAGGGGCACCAGGGCCTCCGGCACCCCGTAGACGAGGTGGCAGAGCCGGTCCGTGGGCTCCTTGCCCGCCTTGGGCGGCCGGGTGAAGGCCGAGACGTAGGTCGACCAGGGGCCCTCGAAGGTGACGGTGAGGTCGGCGATCCGGGTGTAGCCGGGGGCCGGCTGGACACCCGGGTTCAGCACCACCGTCCGCGCCCCGGCCCGTCTGACCCGGCGCACCAGCCGGCGGCACGCCGACAGGTCCTGTGAGGTGGAGGTCACCTGGTCCAGGAAGCAGCCGTCGACCCCGTACCACTCGCGGTGGAGGTCGAAGTCGGCGAGGATCAGGTCCGGTGCGCGGGTGCCGTAGTCGGTGTCGACGTAGCCGAGGACCAGCGCGCCCGCCGCGCGCAACGCCTCGGCGGCGGCGGCGAACGCGGGGTCCGGCGCGGTTCCGGGCCCGCTCGCCGGGTTGAGCACCACGCCGTAGGTCCGGTCGGCGGCCGTGATCAGCCGGTGCCAGGCGCCGGGGTCCTCGGCGGGGTGCACGTACAGGGGGACGAGGAGGCTCACGGCGCGCTGTCGCCCTCTCGGCCCGGCGTGCCCTCGTCGTGCGGCGCGGTGGCCGCCCACAGGTCGGCAAGGGAATCGCCGAGCGAGTACGCGGGCCGCCAGTTCAGGGCCGAGGCGGCAAGGGAGGTGTCGGAGCACTGCCAGGACACCGCGGCGGAGCGCGCGGAGCCGTCGGAGCTCTCTTCTATGCGCCCCTGGAACGCTGCCAGTTCGGCCAGCCGGTACACCAGCGACCGTACCGGCACGGCCCGTCCGCCGCCGATGTTCAGCACCGGCGGCAGCGGTCCCTCCGCGATCACCGCGAGGCCGACGGCCCGCGCCACGTCCCGGGCGTCCACGAAGTCGCGGTACGCCGACAGGTCGCCCAGCGGCAGCACCGCGTCACGGTCGCCTGCGGCTGCCCTCAGCAGGGCGGCGATCCGGCCGGGGAGTCCGGCCAGCGGGGCACGGGCACCCACCGGGTTGCCCACCCGCAGCACCACCGCGTCGAGGCCCGAGGTGGCCACGGTGACGGTGGCGGCGAGCTTGGTGGCGCCGTACGGGGAGAGCGGGTGGGTGGGGGCTGATTCGGTGATGGAGACGTCCGGCGTGCCGGGCCCGTACTCCGCGGCCGATCCGAGGTGGACCAGCCGGGCGGCCGGGGCGGCGAGCTGCATCGCCGCGCACAGGGCAGCGGTACCACGGGAGTTGACCTCCGCGAGGGTGACCGCGTCGCCGCCGGTGGCTCCGGCGCAGTTGATCACGACGTCCGGTGCCGCCGCTTCCAGGGTCTTCGCCAACCGCTTGACGCTGTCGCCGGCCAGGTCGAGATCGAACTCCGCGGCCTCGGAGCGGCCCGCGCCGAGCACCCGCACACCCGGGAGGGTGCGCAGGTGCTCGACGACGTGGCCGCCCAGGAAGCCGGTGAAGCCCAGGACGAGAATGCGCATGGCGGGGGTCAGGCTCCCTTGAGCAGCAGCGACTTGCGGGTGGTGAATTCGGCGTTGGCCCGGTCGTAGTCGTCCGGGCGGCCGATGTCCAGCCAGTATCCGTCGAACTCGTAGGCGTGCGGCGGATTTCCGGCCTTCAGCAGGTCGAGGACGAGTTCGTCGAAGCCGAGCGGCAGGCCGGCGGTGTAGCTGTCGAGGGTCGACCGGGACAGACCGTACACGCCCATCGAGACCCGGTAGTCCATGCTGGGCTTCTCGGTGAAGGCGACGACCCTGCTGTCGTCCGTGGTCAGCACACCGAAGTCGATGTGCACCTTGCGGGCGTAGGTGGCGATGGTCAGCGGGGCACCGGCGGAGCGGTGGGTGGAGAGCACCTCGGCGTAGTCGAGGTCGGTGAGGACGTCGCCGTTCATCACGAGGAACGACTCGGGCAGCCGGTCGCGCAGGTTGAGGAGCGGGCCCATGGTGCCCAGCGGGTTCTCCTCGGTGGCGTAGTCGATCCGCAGGCCCCACTGGGAGCCGTCGCCGACGTAGGCGCGGATGATCTCGCCGAGATGGCCGATGGCGAGCGTGCAGGAGGTGAAGCCGGCGGTGGCGAGCTGGCGCAGCACGATCTCCAGGATCGTGTGCTGATCGCCTATGGGTACCAGCGGCTTGGGCAGCGCGGTCGTGTAGGGCCGCAGCCGGACGCCCTTGCCACCGGCCAGAATGACGACGTGCATGGTGGTTCCCCCCTCGTTCGTTCGTTGTGACGAACTGGATGTGACGAATTGAAGATGACGAACAGTCACATGTGATGATCAGTCAGATGTTGTAGATGCCGGTCTTGTAGCGGGCCAGATTGGACGGTTCGCGGAAGAACTCGACGGTCTGCGCAAGCCCTTCCTCCAGGCTGTGCGCGGGCGTCCAGCCGGTGGCCCCGGTGAGCCGGCTCGCGTCGGCGACCAGGCGCATCACCTCGGAGTTGGCGGGCCGGATGCGGGCGGTGTCCTCGCGGACGTCGAGCGGCGAGTCCATCACCTTTCCGATCAGGCCGACCAGGTCGCCGACCGAGATCTCTCCGCCGGTACCGGCGTTCAGGGTGCGGCCGACGACCTTCTCGGCGGGCGCGGTGCCCACCGCCAGGAACGCCTGCGCGGTGTCCTTGACGAAGGTGAAGTCGCGGGTGGGGCGCAGGTCGCCCAGCGTGATGGTGGTCTCCCCGGCGGCGACCTGGCCGATCACGGTGGGGATGACCGCGCGCATCGACTGGCGCGGGCCGAAGGTGTTGAACGGGCGCAGCGTCACCACGGGGGTGCCGAAGCTGGCGTGGTAGCTGTCGGCGAGACGGTCGCCGCCGGCCTTCGAAGCCGCGTACGGGGACTGGGTGTTGATGGGGTGGTCCTCGGTGATCGGCACGGTCTGCGCGGTGCCGTACGTCTCGCTGGTGGAAGTGTGCACCAGCCGGGGCGTACCCAGGGCGCGGACGGCCTCCAGCACGTTGAGGGTGCCGGTGACGTTGGTGTCCACGTAACTGTGCGGTGCCTGGTAGGAGTACGGGATCGCGATCAGCGCCGCGAGGTGGAAGGCGACGTCGGCGCCTTCCAGGAGGCCGCGGACGGATCCGGGGTCGCGGACGTCACCGAGGACGATCTCGACCTGGTCGAGCACGTCGGCGGAGAGGGTCTCCAGCCAGCCGTAGGAGGAGAAGGAGTTGTACTGGGCCATGGCCCTCACCCGGTACCCCCGGGCGACCAGGGCCTCGGTGAGGTGGGAGCCGATGAATCCTTCGGCGCCGGTGACGGCGGCGAGTGGTGCGGAGGTCAACTGAGTGGTCCTTCCGGAGTGTCGGGGCGGGTGCCGGTCGCGGTGGCCGCGTGGCAGAGGAGCCGCGTGCGGTGCGGTCGTGCCACGGGAGCGGGTACGTCCATGGGCGCACCGGCCCGCCGGGCTGGGGTGCCCCGGGCCGGGCGCGGTGCGACGGGTGGGTGGGGTGTCAGGCGTGGGGCGACGGGCGGCCGAGCATGCGCAGGGCGCACACGATCAGCAGGAGCGCGGCCCCGCAACAGCTCAGCGGCAGGATCGCGTCGCCCGGTGGCAGTTCGAGCCGGGTGACGAGCGCCGCGGTGCCGGCCGCCAGGAGGCAGATCGTCGCGGCCGGCCAGGCCGCGCCGAACGCCTGCAGCAGCAGGGCCGTCCACAGCGTGGCCGCGAGGGTGAGCAGGGTGGCCGGGTCCGCCTTGCTGAGGAGTGCGGCCGGGAAGAGCGGGCCCAGATAGATGAGCAGGCACAGGGCGAGGACGCCGGTGGAGCGCAGCAGGAACCGGGCGGGTGTCGCCGTGGCGCGCAGCGCCGCCACCGACATGCCCCGGTAGCGGTACAGCAGCCACTCCGCGGGGCCCATGCTCACCGTCAGCACGATCACCGCGTACGCGTTGACCTTGCCCTCCAGCAGCACCAGCGTGCCGGCCGCCAGGCCGAACAGACCGTACGGCAGGGACCACAGCAGCTTCGGGCGGCGCCCGGTGGTCTGCGGGGGTGTGCGCAGGCAGGACCGCAGGGCCGCTCCGCAGACCACCAGTGTGGCCAGGAGTGCCAGCAGCGGCAGGCCGGCCCGCAGTTCCTTGCCCGGCTCCCACCACGGCAGGACGGCGGCTCCCACGATCAGCGGGCTCAGCGCGGCCAGCAGCAGCCGCTCCCGGCCCAGCACCAGCAGTGCGCCGGCCGCGGCGAGGTACACGGACTGCGCCCCCGCGACCAGGGTCACTGGGCCGAAGCCGTCCTGGGCACCGGCCGTGGCCGTGGCCAGTACGGCCCCGAGCGGCGCGCCGAGCAGCAGGGTGCGGCCCGCCTCGCGGCGGCCGGTCGCCATCCGCAGATGTGCCCGGTGGCCCAGTGCCTGTCCCCAGGCCCAGGAGAACAGGCCCGCGACGACCAGGGTCGTGGTGTGCCCGCCCGCGTTCCAGAGCGGGGCGGTCAGCAGGAACGCCAGGCCGGGCAGCGCGAACAGCGCGCCGCGCAGCAGACACCGCAGGGTGTCGGGCCGCCACGGGTCGGCCGGCAGGGCCGGCTGCGGGAAGGTGCGCGGTACCCGTTCGTACAGGGCGGTCGCCAGCGAGAACAGGTTGGGGTGGCCGTAGCGTTCCTGGATCAGCGAGGCGGTCAGGCCCTCGGACTCCAGCAGCGCGGCGACCTCGTACGGGTGCACCGCGGGCCCGACCCGTTCCGCGAGGTCGGCCGCCAGCATGCTGACGGCTTCCTCGTCGGGCTGGAAGCGGGGGATCCGCAGGGCCATCGTGTGGTCCGCCGACACGCGCCGGACGATCCGGCGGGTGTCGAGGAGCACCGTGTGGTCGTCCGACACCTTGCGGACGCTCCGGCGGGTGTCGGCCAGCCGGATGGCGAGCGTCTCCTGCTCGGGGCCGCCGGGTTCGAGGGATATCGGCCCGCTCATCCGGCCATGCTCCTCGGTGCGGCGGAAACGGCGGCGCGGGTGCCCGTCGTACGGCGGTGGGCGCCTCCGGCGCCCTTGGGCCGGGGCGCGGCGGCCGGCGCGGCGGTCGTGCCGGTGTCCCGGGTACCGGCCTGCCGGCCGGCCTGGTCGCGCGGGCCGAGGTCCGGCAGCTCCAGGTAAATCGCGCGGAAGGTGTCGACGGTCTGCCGCAGGGTGAACTGCTCGACGACCCGCAGCCGGGCCGCCTCCCCCATCGCGCGGCGCCGGCCGGCGTCGCGCAGCAGTTCCAGTGCGGCGGCGGCCATCGCGGCCGGATCGCGCGGCGGCACCACCAGTCCGGTGTCGCCGACGGCCTCGCGCACTCCGCCCACGTCCGTGGAGACGGTCGCCCGCCCGCAGGACATGGCCTCGATCAGGGTGAACGGGAAGCCCTCGCTGATGCTGGAGAGCATGACGACGTTCCCGGCCGCGTAGGCGTCCTTGATGTCGTCGACGCGCCCCTCGAACACCACCGCGTCGCCGTGGCCGAGTTCGGCGGCCAGCGCCTCGCAGCGCTCCCGGTACGCCTCGCCGCCGCGCGGAGTGCCGCCGAAGAGCCGCAGTCCGGCGTCCGGGATCTCCTCGCGGACCAGGGCGAACGCCCGGATCAGCGTCTCCAGGTCCTTGATCGGGTCGACTCGTCCGGCCCAGCTCAGCGTGGGCCGCAGCGGTTCCGGTCCGGCCATCGGGAAGGCGGCCGGGTCGACCCCGTTGTACACGGTGCGGATGGACTCGGGGGCCGCGCCGCCCTGTTCCTCCCACAGCCGGTTGTACTGGTTGCCGGGGGTGACGAGGGAGGCGCGTCGGTAGGTCTCCTCGGCGAGCAGCCGGAAGAAGCCCAGCACGACAGCTTTCACGGGCCAGCGGTAGGGGGCGGTGCGGTAGCCGAGGTAGCGCTCGCGCAGATAGACGCCGTGCTCGGTCAGCAGCAGCGGGACGCCGTGCCGTTCGAGGGCGGCGAGGCCGGGCAGGGCCGCCACTCCGCCGCTGACGGCGTGGGCCACCCCCCGCTCGGGGAGCTCCGCGGAGAGCGGGCGCAGCGCGTGCTCGAGGAGGGAGACGGCGGTCAGGGCGTCGTGCAGGCTCGGTCCGGACTCGCGGATGGCGAGCCCCGGCCTGTTCCACACCGAGGTCAGGACGCCGATGGCGGCGTCGCCGCGCAGGAACGGGCTGAGCACGCCGGCCGAGGCGGCGCGCGCCATGGTGTAGAGGGCGGGTGCGAACCCGCTCTCGGCGGACGGGTCGACGAGGGCGGTCAGGAACCGCTCCCATGCCTCGGAGAGCCGGGTACGGGCCCGGCCGCGCGGGGCCCGCCCCTCGGGCGGGTCTCCCCACATGGGGACGGAGCTGACCCGGGACACCTGTGCGGGCAGGTCCCACACCAGTGGTTCGCGTCCGGTTCCGGTGACGGCGATGACGTCGAAGTCGATGTCGGGCATTCCCTGGACGAGTTGGTCGCACCAGACACTGACGCCGCCGTGACTGTGCGGGTAGGTGCCTTCGGTGAGCAGGGTGACGTGCGCGGCGCCGGTACGGCGCCCGCCCGGTTGAGCGTGCATGGCTGGGGCTCCACGGCCGAGGTGTGGGGTGGGATCGAGCGGGTCCTGGCCGGCGGGGCCGGCCAGGACCACGGGCGCTGCTTCGCGCCGGTCGGTCATCGGGGCGTGTGCGCCTACTCGGTGAGGCCCGCGGGGAGCGTCGTCCCGGGAGCCGTGGACGTGGTGTCGGCCGGAGCGGGCGTCCCGTCCGCCGTGACGGCCGGGGCGGGCAGGGTCAGGGCGAGCGCGGCACCCGTGGACGCCGTCCAGCCGGACCGCTCGCCGGCGTAGGCCGTCCCGTACGCGGAGCCGCCGAGGGTGGTGCCGGCCGGTGCGGTCACGGTGACCTGGGTGCCCGAGGGCGCCTGGACGGTCACGTCGTCACCGATGCGGTAGGCGGTGACCGTGCCGGCGGACAGGGCGGTCTTCCAGGCGGCGCGGCGCTGGAGCTCGGTGCCGATGTCTTTCTGACGCAGGTTCACGACCGGGGCGTTGTCGGCGTAGAGGGCCCGGTACTGGGAGAGAACCGAGGTCAGGACGGGGTAGAGCAGCCGGTCCTCGGTCAGGTTGGACTGGTGCACGTAGTGCGGCCGCGGGTCGTTGCCCAGGACGTGACCGAGTGCCTGGCGGCTCTCCAGCGGCACGATGTAGTCGTCGAATCCGGTGGTGAGGGACAGCGGGGACGCGAGGCAGGTGGTGGTGGCGGGGTTGTCGTCGCAGATGCCGCTGCCGCCCTGGGCCCGGCTGCCGTAGATGTAGTTGTACTCGTCGACCTCGTCGGCCTTGGTACCCGCGTTGTAGTAGATGTTCAGCGGGTAGCGGGGCACGGTGAGCGCGGAGCCGACCTGGCGCTGCTGCGGGTCGCGGGAGTTGTCGGAACCTGCCCACTGGATGCCGTTGGCAGTGAAGGCCGGGCCGAGGTTCGGGTTGTCGACGGGCTGCTGCGGGGTGACGAAGAAGCCGGAGTGCTCACCGGTGATCAGCTCGGAGCTGTCGATGGGCAGGCCCTTCGCCTGACCCCAGGCGGCGTTGGTCGAGATCTCGTCGGAGATGTCCGCCTGGGAGACCCACTTGGTGGAGCCGTTCGGGTTGGTCGCGCACACCCAGGGGACGACGGTGGTGTTCTGAACGCAGCCGAGGAACGCGTGCGAGTAGGTGTGGTTGACCCAACGGAAGTCGTTCTTGTCGGCGATCAGAGAGGTGGCCAGCGGGTCCGAGCCGTCGTGCTCTTCCTTGTAGTCCTCGCTGCCGAGGGCGTTGTAGGCGAAGTCGAGGGTGAAGTCGTGCGACTCCTGCCAGGACTTGGCGTAGGTCACGTCCGATGAGGTCATGCGGATCGTCGACTCGGTGGCGCCGGGGTTCGTGCAGTCGACATCGCCGGGCGTGCAGTTGTACGTGCTGTTCCAGCGGTCGTCGGCGGCGAAGATGTCGTCCACGTGGACCGCGAAGTAGTTGTGGGACGCCCCGAGATGGATGCCGTCGGTCATCCAGTCCACGATGCCGCGGGCGAGCAGCTTGAACTGCTGCTGGTACTGGTTGTAGACGAAGCCGACGACCAGTTCGCGCCGTCCGTCGTGCCGGTATTCGCCCACCAGGGAGGCCCGGCCGGTGGAACCGGGCACGGGGGCGTCGACGTACGTGGTGAAGTCGGCGCCCACGAGGGGGACCGCCAGATAGCCGTAACTCTCTCCCACCGAGGCGTCGTTGTCCTCGAACGGCACCGATCCGCCGAGGTAGCCGAACGGGCCGGCCAGGCCCGCGTCGGTCACCCCCGCGGTGACGCCGTCGAGACTGCCGGCGTAGCCGCCGTAGACGTAGTACTGCAGACCGACTTCGGGGCGCGCGTAGGTGTAGGCGTCCACCTGGGGAATCGCGTAGGTCTGCTCGTAGGCGGCCAGTGCGGCCATTTCCGCCGAACCCGTGGCGAACGGGTTGTCGTTGGGCAGCACGACCGCCTGGAACTTGGCCCGCGGGCGGCCGTCCACCGTGTCCGCGAGGAACGCCGCGTCGATGGTGGGCCTGGACGCGGAGTTCAGGTCGACCTCGGTGTAGGGAGTTCCCTCGCCGTCGAGTTCGGCCTCGATGGCCTCAGCCGCCGGGCCGCCGTCGGTGACCACGAGCACCCTCAGGTCCACGCGGGGCGTGGCGGTGTCGGCCTGCGCGACACCGGCCGGCAGGCCGAGCGCGGCGATGAGCGCGCAGGCCGTGAGCGCGGCCGTGCGTATGGTCCGCTTCATGCGGTGTGTTTCCCCTCCCCGGGCAGGGGTGAGTACGGCTCCAGGCACAGCTGTGGAGCCGACGCACCCCCTGACGCGGCGCCGGCGTCCCCCTCAGAAGCCGGTCGTCACGCATCCGTCGCACTAATGGTGATGGTCCTGTGTAGCTTTCGTGGTCATCCGGCGATACCTGGCGAAAAAACGCAGGTGCCCAATTGATCGCGATCAACCCTTTCACGCCCTTCGGCGACGGACGGGAGGCCATGCCCGGCGTGCGGAGAATGCGCTGTCAGCCATGTGTCACACGGGTCGACAACCATCCGGATGACAACATTCCACCCGGGTCACCTCCAGAGGTATAGACCAGTTACCGCAGACCCCGCACCGATCACTTTCAGCCGTCTGCGCACACACGTACACAGGCGGAAGTTTCGATTCCGCAGTCTGCACATGGACTGCGGGCGAACGGGATCACGCCTCCGAGCGGCACATTCCCCCGCACGGCTAACAAGAGTCCCGGAGCGGACGGCCAGGGGGTCGACGGAGCGACGGTGTTCTTCGGCCATTTCGCGTCGACGGCGCAACTCCGTCTCGCCTCCGCACACTCCCCGGCGCGAGACCGCTTCCCCGTGACGAGGCAGGCCTCAGGCGCGGGCGAGTCCGCCGGCGCGCACGGCGTCGGCCAGGAAGGCGACCGAGCGCGGCTCGGTGCCGAGACGGTCGAGAAGAACGGCCGCGGCCGCGGCGCCGTCGCCGTCGCCGATCAGGGCGGTACGGCCTCGCCGCCGGCCCGGCGGCGAGGCCGTACCGCAAGCAGGACGCGGACGTCGAGCCGGGCCGGCTCGTCGTCCGTACTGTCCGGCCGGTGCGGGGCATCGTTCATGGCGGGCCTCGGATGTCTCGTTTCGGCCGGCTGATCCGCCGCGGCTCAGCCGACGGTGACGGTGTAGACGATGCGCTCGGGAGCCGGGGAGGCGGTTGCCGCCCCGGTGGTGGCCGGGGTCGCGGAAGGCGCGGTCGTCGCGGGGGGCTGCGTGGCGGTGTTGCCCCGGCACGTGGCGAAGGTGCAGTGCAGCAGGGTGAACCGGGTGGTCCCCTTGCCCTTGGCCTCGAAGGTGAAGGTGAGCCTGCCACCGGAACCGGGCGCTGAATCGTCGCCGGAGTCCGGCTCGTAGTCCCGGCCGCTGCCGACCAGTACCGAGCTGTCGGGCTCGGGGCCGACCAGGTACCAGTACTCGCGGGTGGATGCGTTCTGATCCACGGTGAGCGTGAAGCGCTCACCCGGCGCGGCGGTGATGTCGGTGTCCCCCACCGGATGTCTCGTGGGACTCGCGGAGACACCTGACGGTCCGTCGGTTCCGGAGTCGCACGCCGTGGCGAGAGCGAGGAGAGCTGCCGCGATCACGGCACCGCTCCTGCTACCGCGGACGATGGACGCTGTACGTGTCAGAGAGATCACTGTTGGAAGCCTTGCCCATGTGGCCGTTGACGAAGTCGTCCTCGCTGACCCAAGTGGTGTTACCCCAAGGGTTGCACACCTGAAGCATGTCACCCTCCTGGGCGATGATGGTCATCGCGTGGGCGCCCTCTTCGCCCGAGACGTCGACCGGCACCGGCCGCCCCTGCGCCACCGAGTTCTCGACTTCGGTGAGGACCGCCCTGTGCTCCGTGGCGCTGTCCAGGTCCTGGCGCTGGTAGTCACTGCCGGTGGCCCTGCCGATGGTGGCGTCGTTCATCCGTTCCCGCGCCGCACCGATCGCGTCGGCCGGCGTCAGCAGCGCCCTCGCGCCGTCGTGGAACGCCTCGCTCATCCGGGTCACGGCCCGCCCGGCGGCGTTCACCGCGTCGGAGGCGAGGATGCCCGTGTCGCCGACCCACACCTCCGGAAGACCTTTGCGGCCCACCCGGTCGACTTGATCGAAGACGCTGCCGACGGGACCGCCCGGCCATGGAAGAGCGCCGCCAACCCCTCCAACGCCGCCTGATCACCGCCTGGTTCGGGCACCGACAGGGCGTCGCCCATCAGGTCGAGGAGCTCGTTCCTGCTCCCGGCGCCGAGCATCTTCTCGGACAGACCGGCGAGTCACGCGAGGCGGACGGAAGCAATTCCCGTACCCGGAACCCGTTTCCCCCGGTGCGACGAGATCGGCGTGGTCCTGTGTCGCACGCCCCGCACGACCCTCCGCCGGGAACCTTCCTGAAGCAGGAACGGGACACCTGGTACCCGCGGGGGCAATGTGATGTGATCTCCGGGTGCCTGACGAGAAGATACTGGTCGAACGCCTCCACGAAGCGGGATACGCGGCCAGGGAAGTGGAGAGAGCCACCGGCGGAGCGGTCGCGATCGCCGGACTGGTGACCCTCGAAGACGATTCCCAGGTATTCGCCAAGACCCTTCTCGGACCGGACCGGGACATCTTCCCCGTCGAAGCCGTCGGACTGACCGAGCTCCGCGAAATCGGCGGGGCGGTCACGCCGGAGATACTCTGCGCCTCGCCCCGGCTACTCGTGCTGGAGAAGATGCAGCCTCGCCGCGACGACGAGCGTTTCTGGGAGCGGCTCGCCCACACCGTCGCAGCCCTGCACACCTCCACGACCTCCGACCGGTTCGGCTGGCACCGTCCGGGCTGGCTCGGCCGGCTGCGCCAGGACAACACCTGGGACACGGACGGCCATACGTTCCTCGCCGAACGGCGCATCCTGCGCTGGCTGGCGGAACCCCTGGTCGAGGCGGCGTTCGACGCCGCCGAGCGGCGGGCCCTGGAACGTCTGTGCGCGGCCCTTCCCGAGTTGGTGCCGAAGCGGCCGCCGTGCCTGACCCACGGCGACCTGTGGCAGGAGAACATCGTCGCCACCGCCGGCGGTGCGCCCGTGCTGATCGACCCTGCCGTGTCCTACAACTGGCCGGAGATCGACCTCAGCATGCTGTGGTGCTCCCCGCGCCCGCCCGTCTCGGAGCGCTTCTTCGCCGTGTACCAGGAGATCACCGGGATCGACGACGGCTGGCGGGACCGGATGGACCTCTTCCACCTCCGGGAACTGCTGGGCGTCATCGCCCATGACGACGACGACTGGGGAGCCGCGGAGGCGGTACGGAAGATCATCGCCCCGTTCCGGAGGGACGGCGGCCCGGCGGTGGCGTGACCGGTCCGCGCGGTCGGCGGATACCTGGCCCACCGGCGGCGCAGAGACGCACGGAAGGACCACCCCCCCCCGCCCGGCGGGCGCCCGTGCACCGTACGCGTCTCGTCCCGTTCGGGTACAACGCCGTTCCCGCACGGTCGACAGCCAAAGGACCCCGCCGACCTGGCAGGTACGCACCTTTGGCGACGACCTCACACCCCGGCGCGGCACTTCATGCGTCCCGGGGGTGGGGGAAGCACCCCGGTGCACGGCCCCTCAAGGGCATCACATGCATGCGCCGACAACCCTCAAAAGCCAGGAATTCCTTCGGTACGCACATTCACCCGAGGGCACAGAATTGCGCAGTCCGCAAATCCCACGGGGGCATGAAGTCCGTTTCGCCGCAACGCTTTTGACAGGAATATTCCGAGCTTGACGGCATCGCGAATTCTCTTTACGGTCCACTCGTTCGGTTTCTCGTCCGTCGATGTCCGAAGGTGTCCATGACCCCACCTCCCGTGCAATCGAATTCCAGGCGACAGTTGGTCCTCGTCGTTCTGATGCTGTGTTCGCTGTTGATCTGGCTGGACAACACCGTGCTGAGCGCCACGCTGGAGACGCTCGCGGATCCGGTTCGTGGGCTGGGAGCCGATCCCGGGCAACTGCAGTGGGCGACCGGTTCATACACGCTGGCCTTCGCCACCTTGATGTTCACCGCGGGCGCGTTGGGCGATCGGTTCGGCCACCGGACCGTTTTCTGTGGTGGGTTGGCGATCTTCGCCGGGTCCTCGCTGTGGGCGGCGTACGCAGGCGACGCGGGAACGCTGATCGCGGCCCGGGCCGCGATGGGGGTGGGCAGCGCGTTGATCACGCCCGCCATGATGGCCATCCTCATGTGGACCTTCACCGGCCCCGCGCGGGCTGCCGCGATCGGCATCTTCTCGACATCGGCCGGCGTCGGAATGGCCGCAGGCCCGGTGTTGGCCGGTTTCCTGCTCGGTCATTTCTGGTGGGGCTCGGTCTTCCTGATCAATGTGCCGGTCGCGGCATTGGCGCTGGCCGGGCTCGCCGTGCTGGTTCCGAATTTCCGCAGCCCCGCGCCGCGGCCACTGGACCCCGCCGGAATGCTGCTGTCGGTCAGCGGGCTGGTGGCGTTGGCCTACGGCCTGATCCGGGCGGGGCAGGTGACCGTGTGGAGTCGTACCGACGTCTGGGCGCCGATCGCTGTCGGTCTGGCCCTGCTGGCCGTTTTCGTACTCGTCGAACTACGTGTCAGGGTGCCGAGCTTCGATCCGCGGCTGCTCGCACAGCGCACATTCGGCGGTGGCAACGCGGCGCTCGGGCTGCTGCTCTTCGCCGTTGCGGCCATTACCTTCTACAACGCGTTCTACCTGCAGGGCGCCCTCGGACTCTCGCCGATGGAAGCGGGCTTGGCCAATGTCCCGACCGCGTTCGGCGCGCTCGTGGGGGCGCCCCTGGCCACGCGTCTGGCACGCCGCCTGCCACTACGGCATGTCACGGTGCCGGCGCTGACCATTGCCGCACTGACCATGGGCGGATACGGATTCCTCGGGCTGCGGACTCCACTCGCCGGGATCGAGGCCCTCCTGCTGGTGCAGGGCCTCGCGATCGGCATGGTGATCGGCCCCGTCACCGCCGCGTTGATCAGCGACCTGCCCCTGGATCGGGCCGGCGCCGGATCGGCCGTCACCAACACGGTACGACAGACCGGGAGCGTGATCGGAATCGCGGTGGGCGGCACGGTCATGTCGATGGTGTACCGACGGGAGATCGAGCCTTCGCTGGGGAACACATCCGGTCCGGTGCGGGATCAGGCGCGCGTCTCCGCCGAACAGGCCCGACACGTCGCCACCGCCGTCCATCGGCCCGCTCTCGCCCGGGCTGCCGACGACGCGTTCGTCCATGCCATGCACGTCGGTGCGGGCTGGATCGCGGCGATCGCACTCCTCGGAGCGGTCGTCCTGCTCATCGTCGCCTTGCCGGTTACCGGACCGCAGAAGGTGCGCACCTCGGGGCCGGATCACGAGGAGACCCGCGGTCCCGTGGACCGGTCCGCCGCATGATGGGCGGTCTGTGGGCGCGAATCTGCGGGCGCGAGTCTGTGGGCGCGAGTTCGGAAAAGACGACGGCCGCGTCATCGCGTCGACCGCCCGCCGCCGCAGGGGTGGGCCGCTCGTCACCACCCGAGCGTGGTCAACCCGTACGCTCGCCTTCGGCCTGCGAGGGTTCGGTCCTGGCCGCCATCGGATGGACGTCATCACCGGAGCGGGCGTTTCCGCTGGACTCGTCGCGCTCGCCCTCCGCCTGCGAAGGGGTGCTCTCGTAAAGACCGTGCTCTTCGTTCGTTCCCTTTTCGGCGTTTCCCACGGCCTTCCTCCTCGGATCGGCTTTCCTCCATCTTCTCCCAGCATCGGGGAGCCCGCAGCGAGGAAGCCGGTCAGGAGCTCTGGAGGTCCTTCCCGGCGGCCGTGGAAGGCCTTATGGGGAGAGCCAAGGAAGCAGGACGCCAGGAGACCGGTTGAAACGCTTTCTACGACCCGACGGCAGGCGGTGGCTCTCCGTTCCCCACCGGTTCGCCGCCCGGACGGCACGGCCGCCGGACGCACCACGCCCCCTCCTCGGGGCTGGACCACCGGACGGAGCGATACGGGAGTAGCGTGCCGGCCATGGACTTTCACACCACCGTTGAACGCGCTCAACGCCTGAAGCAGCTGCATGCCGAGCACAAGCCGCTCGTACTGCCGACCGTGTGGGATGTCTGGTCCGCGCGGACGGCGGTCGACGCCGGGTTCCCCGCTCTGACCATCGGCAGCCATCCGCTCGCCACGTCCCGTGGGGCCGAGGACCACGAGGGACAGACCTTCGAGGAGGTGCTCGCCGCCGTCAGGCCGATCGTCGCAGCGGTCGACGTCCCCGTGTCCGTGGACCTGGAGGCAGGGTACGGGCAAGAACCCGCGGACCTCATGGCCGGACTCATCGAGGCCGGCGGCGTCGGTCTGAACCTCGAGGACACCGTCCATTCCGACGGCGGACGCCTGCGCGGCACGCACGAGCACGCGCGCTACATCGCCGGGCTGCGTGCCGCGGCCGACGACGCGGGAATCCCGGTCTGGGTCAACGGGCGTACCGATCTCTTCCTCCACGCGGAGAAACCGGCCGATGTCCTCGACGAGGCGATCGAGCGCCTGCGGGCCATGGAACAGGCCGGCGCCGACAGCGTCTACCCGGTGCGTATCCAGGACGACGACGATCTGCTCATGGCCGTGACCGGTGCCGTGGCCATCCCGGTGAACTCCACCGCGCATCCCGTCAAGCACGACCTCGAGCGCTTCCGGCGTCTCGGCGTCGGCCGCGTCACCTACGGCCCGTTGCTGCAAATCGCGTTGACCGACGCGATGAAGAACATGCTCGGGGCGTGGGCGCTCTGACGCGTCGGCCGTACGGGCGGGGCCCGGGAAAAAAGGTGCCCCGCCGCACGGCCCTGGTAGCGGCCGGCATGCCACGAAGAGCCGGCAGCTCGGACAGGTCAGAGGCGGCCGACGACGAACCAGCGGGCGGGGAGCTCGACCGGGGAACCGTCGGGGCCGGTATCGCTCATGGCGAGGGCAGTGGCGCCCTCGTCGAGGACGGTGAGCCCCGCCGCCCTCAGCAGGGCGGCGACTTCGCCCTCGGCGACTTCGCCGGGGCGAAGGTCGTTCTCCATGACGCGGCGCAGTCTGGGGGAAGGGCCGCCGGGCCGGGCTGCGATGGCGGCGATGACCGCCTTGGCCTGGCCCGTCGGCTCCAGGATCAATGCCTTGCCGTGCGTGCCGACCAGTAGGGCGACGGCGGCGGCTACCGCAGGACGGTCCTCGGGGTCGCTCTGGTGCAGGACCGCCCGCATGTAGACGTTGGTGTCCCCGAGGCGCTCGTGCAGCGCGCCGGTCTGCGCCGGGTCGGCGAGGTTGAGCTGCTCGTACGTCGCGGCTCCGCCCGGATCGGCCCGGCGGGCGTGGGCGACGGCCGCGGCGGAGAGGTCGACGCCGACGGCGGCGGTGAAGCGGCCCGAGAGGAATCGGGTCTGGGTACCGTTGCCGCACCCGAGGTCGGCGACCGGCAGGGTCGGGTCGGCGTACGGGGCCAGGTGTTCGAGGTCGCGGCGTGCGGTCAGGGCCGGATCCGAGTCCCAGAAGGGTTCGCCCTGCTCGCCGGAACTCTGCTCCCAGAAGCCTTCCCACGAGGTGCGGTAGCGGTCGGACACGGTCATGGAGTCTCCTTGCGATGTGCGGTCTGATCGGTGTGCCGGGGTCCGGCGTCCCTCATGGTTACCGTGCGGGCGCCCCATCGCTTCTCCGGGGCGCATGCCATGAGCTCTGCGCGTGGACCGGCGCTCGGGTTCCGCGGCGTCGGAGTGCGGTGCTGCTCGGCGGCGCCGACACGGAACGCGGCCCGAGAGGCGGCTGACCGCGTGTAGCGGGACAGCTTCGGGGACGCGACCGACTCTTCCCGGGAAAGCGTGAACAGCATCGAGCCCTCTCCGGCTCTAAGGGCTTGCAGGGAATCAAGGTGTTGCTTCCCTGCAAGCCCTTAGTGGGCTTTGGCGCGCGGCCAGAGCATGCCGTCGCTGGTTCGGATTATCACCCAGCAGCCGGGTCTCGGACTGCCGATTACCTCGACGCGTTCGACGGCCGGCATCCCAGACCGGTCGCTTCGTTCGACGATGTCCCGAAGATGGACGGAGTGGAGGGGAACTTTGAGTGAGACCCACGAGAGCCCGACGTCCATTTCCGGAGTTCCCGCATCGGGGTCGCCCTCGGGTACGCCGTCGTAGCGGAGCCGGGCGTAGGGCCTTTTCACCCCGGTGACCCCGAATCCGTCGGAGACGTCTTCCGCATCCGTTCCTGTCGTCATTCCCATCTGGATGACATAGAGACCGTGGGCGCGCAGCACGCTGCGTATAAGGAGAAATCGCCAGGCATCCCTGCGCCGAGAGACTGCCTGCAACAGCGAGAAAATGATGACCAGTACGAAGAACGCTCGTCCTACGTTCCCGTACCATGTCTCGCGAGAAAGGGCGTTATGCGCTGCCATTACGGCGACGAGTACCATCAGCCACAGCCATGACCACCAAGTAGCCCTTTTGAGATGCCGGTATCCCCTGTCGGCCCGGTACTCGTTGGTGGTGGAGTTCGTCAAGAGAGGTGTGCCGGGCCATCGCCCCTGAGAAGTGGCTTGGCGGAAGGCGCTTACCCGCAACTTCTGCCACTTCACGGTGCCCTCGCCGCCCGGAAGGACGAATGAGACGGCGTCCCCGGAGTTGTCGGCGCGCAGATCAGCCACCTTGCGGCCGTTTACGAGAGAGTGGGCTTCGCGCCAGGTGATGTCTGCGTTTCTGTACAGCCCGGCTGTGACGGGTACCCCCTCGGCAGCCGCCATGATCTCGTCCCGATGCGTGGTCAGGACAACGCCGGACGGAGACAAGGGGACATGCAGGACACCGCTGAAATCGGTGTAGGAGGCGAGCAGGGACTGGTTTCCCTCGCGATCGGTGAAGATCGGGCGCACGTCGAAGGGGCCCGTGCGATGGCCGCGGTCGCGGTCCGGACGGTCCGCCGTCACCTGCCCGGCCTGCCTGGCCCGGCGTCGTGCGAGCGGGATGGCTCCCACCCCCGCCTGCGTCTTCATGTGGGGTATCTGCCCAGAGCTCCGGAGCCGGCCGTGGACGTACCGGTAGACGTCAAAGGCCGTCACGAGGCCGTCTCGGCCAGGGGCGCCGGATCTCAGCCCCGTGACCAAGTGCCGGGTGAACGGGCTGGCCATGCCCGCCGCCTCGGCATCGGCGGAGACGCCTCCATGGCTGGAGCTGGTCATCACGAAACGTCCGTGTCCAGCGAGTTGGGCGGTGGGATCAGTTCCCTTCGCAGTGGCCGCGCCACTGAAGCAGCAGTCCAGAACGACGACGATCGACCGTGCCGCGCAGTCCTCGATCAGGTCGTTGACGTAGCCCAGTTCGACTGAACGCGCCTGTAGACGCGCGAGCGTGGTGTCGCTCGCGCAGAGACGCAGTCTGTTCCGAAGGTCGAGGAGGCCGTGCCCGCTGTAGTAGAGGAAGAGCTGTTCGTGCGGGAGCGCGCTCCCGAAGAACTCCGCGAGTTCGTCCTTGACGCGCTGTGTGGTCGCTTCCAGGACCGTTCGCACGGCGTCGGCCCGGTGCAGACCTGTGTCGGGGTCCGTGAGAGCCGCGGAAAGCGCGGGGACATCCGTCGGTGGCCCCAGAAGGGAACGCAGTTCGCCCGGGTCGTCGGGGAACTCGGAATTGCCGATCAAAAGAGCCCGGTACGTCCTCCCCCGCTCAGTCACCCGGGGCGCCGTTCAGGGCGTCCGGCTCGTCGGGGGCCGAGGAGTCATCCCCCAGTGTCGCGCGCAGCCCGTGCTCCAGCGCGCTGCGCAGCGTTTCGCTGTCGATGGTGGTGCCTGTCGCGACGAACTCGCCGCGGCGGCCGTCCACGGTCCAGGTGAGACGTACGCTTCGCCCCCGATCACGCTTGAGCCACGCGACGAGAGCTGTGACGACTCCTGCGACGATTCCAGGGCTTGTGAGCTGAAGCACCACGTCGGAGAGGGCTCCCTTGGTGCCCGTGGCCGGCACGAACCGACGCTCCAGAGGGCATTCCGCCTCGTCGAGAGCTCCATGAAGGAGACTTACCTGGCTCTGCCAGCGCTCGTCGTCTTCGTCGAATCGGTCACTTCGCGCCTCCAGGTGAACCGTCGGCATGGTTCCGCCCTCCTCGTATTCCGCTACCGGGCAGTCTGCACACGAGGCCCGCGCCGCCTCGCGGCCTCATGCCGCCTCGCGAAGACGAGCGGCGTCGGATCGGGGCGGCGACCGACTGCCCCTCGCAGGGTAAGTCAACTCCCTTCACCTGAAGTCCTGTTCACTCGAAGCAAGTTCCTGGCGGGCTGAGAACCAGGGGCGTGGCCGGTCCGCCGGGAGCTGGGACGTGCCTGCTCCGAACCCTGCGCGGCCCGCCCCCGACCGGCCGCGCACCGGCCCCGGTGGCGCCGCCTTCGAGTGGCCGAAGAGGCGGAGTGAGTGGCTCGCCGGGCAGACGGTCCGGCGTACCGCTGTCATACCTGGACGCATCTCCGATGATCGGTCGACGCGGCAGCCTTCTCGGACCGTTCGGACTCGGTGCTGTCCGGAACAGGTGTACCGGGCTGTCCGCGCGCTCAGCCGAAGGCCGATCCGCACCCCATCAGACTGACCAGGAGATCGCGTGTCCATCCGGAATCGGATCATCGCGGGCGGTGCTGTCGCCTTGGTGACGGTCACCTTGGGAAGCGTGTCGTTGGCGCTGGCCGACGACCCGATCAGTACCCGGACCGTCTCCGGGCAGATGACGTACTACAACGACAGCGGGTACGGCGCGTGCGGGAGTCAGGTCGATGCCGCGACCGAGGATCTCGTCGCCGTGTCCCACGAGTGGTGGACGTCCGCCAATCCCAACGAGGACCGGCTCTGCGACGGCGTGGACGTCGAGGTGACCTACGACGGCAAGACGATCACGGTGCCGGTCAAGGACATGTGTCCCTCGTGCGACGCCGGCCACCTCGACCTCAGCCAGACCGCGTTCCAGAAGCTCGCTCCTCTGGAGAAGGGCCTCGTCAAGGGCATCTCCTGGAGGTTCGTCACCGACGACGGTGAGGCCGTCGCGCTCCCGTCCTCGTCCGGCGAACCGGAAGCGAGCCCCGCACCGGCGTCCGGCGGGACCGGGTGGCCCTCCCGGTACGCGGCACCGTACGTGGAGACGTGGGGGTCGCCCTCCGACCTGGACAGGGCGCGGCAGGCGGGTCTGCGGCACGCCACGCTCGCCTTCGTGCTGGACGGCGGGGGCTGCAAGGCCACCTTCAACGGGAACACACCGGTCACGGACGCGGGCTGGTTGTCGGCCGTGCAGGGGCTGCGTGGTGCGGGCGGGGACGTGATCGCGTCCTTCGGCGGGGCCTCGGGGACCGAGCTCGGTCAGGCGTGCGAATCCGTGACGGCTCTGCAGGAGCAGTACCGCACGGTCGTGGACGCGCTCGGCCTGTCGCGGCTCGACTTCGACATCGAAGGTGCCGCGCTGGCCGACAGCGCCGCGAACCACCGTCGTAACCAGGCACTGGCCGCGCTGCAGAAGCAGTCCGAGGCGGCGGGTCACCCGCTGGACGTCCAGTTCACACTGCCTTCGGGCCTGCAGGGCCTGGAGGCGGACGGTGTCGCCATGTTGCAGGACGCCGAGAGTACGGGCCTGCGGGTGTCGCTCGTCAACATCATGACGATGGACTACGGGTCCGCGGTGGACGACATGGGGCAGACCGCCATCGACGCCGCCACGGCACTGCACGGCCAACTCGGCGGCATCTGGCCGTCGAAGTCGTCCGAGGAACTGTGGGCGATGGAGGGCAACACACCGATGATCGGGGTGAACGACACTCCTGGCGAGGTGTTCACCACGGACGACGCCGAGCGGCTGGCGGCCTTCGCCGTGGAGAAGGGCATCCGGCAGCTGGCGTTCTGGGCGGTGGGCCGTGACGAGGCCTGCCCCGAAGCCGGGACGCTCTCCGATTCGTGCAGCGGCACCGAGCAGAGCGACTACCAGTTCCTGAAGACCTTCGAAACCGTCACCACCACCAGCCCCGACGCGCAGTCGGCCGCGAAGCCGGTCACCGGCCAGGGAACGGTCAGCGGCACGCCGACGCCCTCCGCCTCCTCCTCCGCCACGGCTCAACTCCCGGACAGCGGGAACCGACTCGACGAGGGCGGCACCAACGCCGCCCCGGAGGCCGGCACCGGGGGCGGCATCGACTTGTCGATCTGGCAGCTCCAGGAACCGGTGGGCTCCCCCGGATCCCCGACCACCGTCTCCGCGTCGCAGCTCCGGAGCGGTTACCAGGACGCCTACTTCTTCACCGCCGACGACGGCGCCATGACCTTCTGGTCGCCGGAGAAGGGCGTCACCACTCCCAACTCCAAGTCGCCCCGGTCGGAGTTGCGGGAGATGAACCCGGGCGGGGGCAGTGCCAACTGGTCGCTCGACGGCACCCACCGGATGAGCGCGACCCTGCGCGTCGTGTCGGTGACGTCCAACGTGTGCGTGGGGCAGATCCACCTCGGTGAGGGGGGCTCCTCCACCAAGCCACTGCTGGAGCTGTACTACCACGCCGACGGCGACATCGTCCTGGGCACCGAGAACTCCCCCTCGGGCGGCCAGACCACCCACACGGTGGGGCATGTGGCGGTCGGCGAGAAGTGGAGCTACACCATCGGCGTCTCGGGCGGCGACACCATCGATCTCACGGTCGACGGAAGCACCACCCATTACCCCATCGCCGACTCCTTCAAGTCCTACCAGCAGTACTTCAAGGCGGGGGCCTACAACCAGTCGGCGTCGGGCAGCAGCACGGAAGGCGCCAAGGTCGCGTTCTACGCGCTGGACGTCTCGCACGGCTGACCGGCCACCACGAAAGGCCCGAGGGCCCGACGCCACCCTCTTGGGTTCCGGGCGTCGGGCCCTCGGTCCGTTCCGTGGCCGCCGTCGGCGGAACGGAACGGTTTCACGTCAGGGAGAGTCAGTTGGGGAGAGTCAGTTGACGAGTCCCTGGCGACGGCGACGGGTGAACGCGTACAGACCCACGCCCACGGCCACGAGGACGGTCGCCGCGAGGGTCGTCACGAGGGTGGTGGTGCTGTCGCCGCCGGTGCTCGCCAGAGTGCCGGGGACCGTCGAGTCGGTGGGGGGCTCGTCCGGGGTGGCCGCCGCGGGAGGCGTCGTGGATGCGGAAGGCGCCGGGGTGCTCCCGGTGGGGGTCCCACTCGGGGCGGGTACCGGGGAAGTGGTCGTGGGCGTCGCGCTCGGCGACGGGGTGTCGGCGACGGGAGTCGTCGGGCTGGGCGTGGGGGTGGGGGTGGCCGCGGGCAGCGTCGTCGAAGCGTCCGGCGTCGGGGTGACGGGGGGTGCGGGGGCGCAGGCGGCGCCTCCGTTCCAGTGCGCGATGAGGTGGGAACCTATCTGCGAGTCCGGGTAATGCGGCACCGGCGCGTCCGTGCCGTCGTACGCGCGGTCGCCGCTGTAGAGGTCGATCTGCCCGAAGCACTCGGGAGTGAAGGCGGAGACGTCCAGAACCGTCTGCGCCAGGTCCTTCGTGAGGACCACGCTGTCCCGGCCGAGGAACTTCTGGGTGCCCGAGGACGCCCAGTTCGGGCCCTCGGTGCTGTACGAGGCGAGCGAGAGCACGTACTGGCATCCCGCCGCCGGCTCGCCCTTGAGGCGCACGTCGACCCTGGTCGCAGGGGCGTCCCCCGCGATGACACCGCTGCTGAACCAGTGCTGTCCACGGTCCGAGGTGTATTCGACGCCGATGCGGTCGCAGGAGTGCGCGTCGTGCGCGTGCGCGGATCCGGCGCCGCACAGGGGCAGGGCGACCGCCAGGCCGAGAACGGCGGCCGCGCTGCGGGAACGTCTGAGGAAGTGCGAGGGCACCTAAATGCTCCTGTACGTCGGAGAAGTGGGAACACGGCATCCGCGGACTGGCCGGCCGTTCCCGCGAGCGCCGAGGGTGACGCCCCCGGGAGGTGAGCCCGGGCAATGAACCGCGTGGCCGTCGTCCGCGTGCGTGGCCATTCCACATCCGCCGCACCGCCCGGAAACCGTTCCCGCCCGATCTCTGCCCCTCCGTCCGGGGGTCCTGCCCCCGCGATGCCTCCGAGCCGCCGGGGCCCCGGGACGGGTGGCCGGCCCCGGGACGAGCCGCCGGGGCCCCGGGCCGGGTGGCCGACCCCGGGACGGTCCGGACACCACCCAGGCCCCGGGGCTCCTCCTCGTCAGCCGAGGGAATCCGGGATGACCTGGGGGCGGGTCCCCCAGGTGGAGGCGTCCTGGCGCAGCAGTTGGACGGCGCCCGTCTCCTCGTTCTCCTCCTCCGGGTCCTCGGCGGACCCGTCGGGGTCCTTGTCGGATTCGGTGGGCTGGTCCCCCGGGTCGCCGCCGTCCCCGGACCGCGGCGGTTCTCCCGCTCCTGCGAATTGGACGGTCCCCGCTGCGGGGGCGGGCCTCTGGGAGGGCCGCCACGTGGTGAGTTCCGGACCGTCGTGCCCGGTCGTCGGGGCGGCGGGTGCGACCGCGTGCTCGGCCAGCTGTACGGCGCTCCCCTCGGCGTCCCACACCGCCGGATCGGCGACGGTGTAACGGGAGGTGCCGACGTCGTCGCCGCCGTCCGCCGCTGCTCCTCGGCCCGCGAGCGCGAGCAGCAGCGGGCTGAAGCCGGCGGCGGCCACGTCCCAGGCCGAGACGTCGTCGGTGTCCCCCTCGGGTGCGACGACGGCGATCCGGTCCTCCGGCAGCGGGGCGGGTGCCAGGAGGCCGTCCGGCAGGGGGGCGGTGGTCAGGAGGTCCTCCGGCAAGGGGGTGACCGCCAGGAGGTCGTCCGGCAGGGGGGCGGGCGCCGCGGACTCCTCTCCGGCGTCGCCGGCTTCCGCCGTCGCGGCTCCGGCGGGGGCCGGTCGGCCTTGGCCGCCGCGTCCCGAACCCGGCGCGGCGGAGGGTGTGCCGGGGCCGCCCGCCGTCCCCGGGACGCTGAGGGGAACCCCGGGGATCAGGGGCGTACCGCCTGCCGCGCCCCATTCCTCGGGGCCACCGTCCGCGCCGGCCGAAGGCGCGGGAGCGCCCGGGGCCGGGGCGGGCGCTCCGGCCGAGGAGACGGCGTCGGCCGTCGCCGCCGGGGGCGGGGTGGTGCCCTGCTCCGTCAGCCCGTTGAGGACTGCACCGCCGGCCGCCGCGCCCGCGGAGGCCGCCTCGCCGGTGTGCTCCGAGGGGTGGGGCAGCCATGAGGTGGCCGGGCCGCCCAACAGGCCTGCGCTGTCGGGCCGTTCGCCTTCCGTGTTGCCCCTCGTCCCCGCGCCCGCGGTATGCGCGCCGGGCATCATCGGCATCAGGGGGGTGCCGGTTTCGGCCGCGGTGGAAGCGCCCTCCGCGGTGGACGCGGCGACACCGGGCCCGGTCAGGCCCGCGCCGCCGGACGGCGCACCGGCGGCGGGGAGTTCGCCGGCCGTCCCCGGAGCGCCTTCCTCCGTCCACGGCACCACACCCGCACCACCCAGCAGACCCGCCGCATCCGGACGCTCCGCACCCGAACCCGCACCGGCCGCACCCGCCCCCACACCCGGGGACATCGGCATCATCGGCATACCGGACGCACCCACACCGTCCCCCGACAGACCGGACGCCTCGGAACCGGGCAACGGCACACCCGCCCCCGGAACACCCTCGAACGCCGCAGGAACGCCCCCCAACTCCGCACCACCCGCGGCAACCCCCGCCACCGGCGCGAAATCGTCCAACCCGCCCGGCGACGCCCACGGCACCACACCCGCACCACCCAGCAGACCCGCCGCATCCGGACGCTCCGCACCCGAACCCGCACCGGCCGCACCCGCCCCCACACCCGGGGACATCGGCATCATCGGCATACCGGACGCACCCACACCGTCGGCCGACAGGCCGGGCGCGGAGACGAGGCCGGATGTGGGCATCGCGGAGGGAGAGAGGCCGTCCGGCAGTCCGGCCGCTCCCGTGCCCGTCTCCGGGAGGCCCGCGGGTGTGACTCCGGGCAGGTCCGGTGTCGTGGAACCGCCCGTCCAGGCGTTCGGCAGCTCGCTCAGGTTCTGGCCGGAGCCGGAGGAGCCCGGGGTGCCGATGGACGCCGAGGGTATGCCGCCCAGCCCGCCGAGGGGGAAAGCTGCCGGGGTGCCGGTACCCGCCGTACCGGTCGGCGGATTGAGTACGCCGTCCAGGGCGGGGTCCAACGCCCCGGGGTCCAACGCCCCGGGGTTCAACGCCCCGGGGTTCAACGCCCCGGGGGTCGACGCCCCGGGGATCGACGTTCCGGTGTAGGGGTCGACGGTGGAACCGGCACCCAGCTCGGGCAGTCCGGTACCGCCCGTGTACGGGTCCGCGGTGCCCCCGGTGCCCGTGCCGTCCCCGGTGCCCAGCGCTCCCAGGTCTGGCGAACCGATGCCGCTCGCGCCCGTGGCCAGGTCCGGGGAGGCCACGCCTCCGGTGTACGGGTTCGCGGTGCCGCCCGTGCCCGTACCGTCTCCGGTCCCCAGCGTCGCCAGGTCGGGCGCGGTGATCCCGCCCCCCGAACCGGTTGCCAGGTCCGGGGAGGCGGTGCCGCCCGTGTACGGGCTCGCGGTGCCGCCCGTACCGCCACTGCCGCCGCCGAGGGTCGAGAGGTCGGGAGAGTTGACGCCTCCCCCGGTGCCTCCCCCCGAACCGCCGCCGGTGCCGGTGTTCAGGTCGGGGGACTTGATGCCGTTCTGGCCGCCGCCACCCTTGTACTGGTCGAGGTCCTGGTCGTTGTTCTTGCCGTCGCCCGTGCTCGCGGGGTCGCTGGTGGGCGGTGTGACGGCTTTGGGCTTCACGTTGTTCAGGGACTGCGTGACGGTCGAGTAGTTGTTCGCGAGGGACTTCAGCACGGACCGCATGTCGTTGGTCATCATCTCGACGATGTCCGGACGCTGGCTGACCGGGATGAGGCCGTTCGCCATGGGGACGACGCCCACCTTGATCGCTTCGTTGGCGTACCAGGTGTCGATGGCGTGGATCTGGGCCTGGGCGAAGGCGAGGGAGTTGGCGCCCTGGACGAGGCTCGGGCCCACCGGGGTGCCGGTGGAACCGCCGCCGAGGGCGGCCGCGTTGGCGAGGACCTCCCTGGAGAAGGTCGTCATGGTGTCCGCGAAGGCGTCCGCCGCAGCGCCCTGCCACGGCGCGCCCTTTCCTCCCGCCAGCGCCTTGGCCTGGTCGGCGAGGCTCTTGCCGACCATCTCCATGAGTTCCTGCACGGCCTGGAACTCGTTGGCCGCCGTCATCAGGGTCTGCGGGTTGGACACCGAGGACGCCCGGGCTTCCCCGCCGGCGCCGGGGGTCATGTTCGAGCCACCGGTGACGGCGGCCATGATCTGCTTCCAGTCCCAGCTGTCGTAGTCGGACCTGGAGCCCTGGTTCTTGGTGTCGCCGTAGATCCCGCTGTCGTCCTGCTGGAATCCGGTGGTGTTGTAGTCGTCGGGCATGTGCCTGCGCTCTCGTCCGAAGCCTCGACCGCCGGGACGTCGCTTCGACGGTTGCTGGGGTGCCGGACGCCGGGTCCGCGGAGCGCGCACGGCCGCCGGCTCCCCCGGGGTGTCCGGCGGAGCCGACGGCCGTGCGGTCCACGACCGGACTTCCGGTGATACCGCTGTTGTTCAGGGGTGGTGACCGCCCGCCGGACACCACCTAAGGGGTGGTGGTCGGGGTCTTCGTCGTGTCGGGCTGGTTGATGGTGAGCCCGCTGTCGCTCGCCAGCTGCGTGAAGTCGGACGACGCGTCGGAGAAGAGCTCGTTGAGCTCTTTCGTCTTCATCTTGTTGAGATCCTCGGTGGAGGTGTACTTCTTGCTCATGAGTTTGGCGCCGTCGGCGATGTCCGCGAGGCCCTCGGCCAGGTCGTACAGGATCTTGTAGTAACGCCCCTGCAGGCCCTCGCCACCGTTGGCCCCCGAGGTCGCGGTCCGTAGCTGGTAGGCGTCGAAGAAGGCGCCCGGCTGCACCGTGGCCATCGCCTGGATACGGTCACGCGCCGCGACGACCATCGGTACGAGGAGCTCGATGTTCTTCGCGAACAGGTCCAGGGACGCGGTGTCGACGACCTCCGGGCCCGAGCTCCCGCCGCTCTTGGGCACGTGCGGCGGGTCCGGGGTACCGCCGGTCACCGGCCCGGAGACGGTGGCCGGGCTGTGCACGCTCGTCGGGTCCCACGCCTGGGGATCCGCCGCGTCCGGTTCGGGCGGCATGGTCACTTGCTCCAGAGCTGGGTGCCGTACTGGACGGCGGAGACGTAGTCGTCACGGCAGGAGGCGGCCGCGCTCTGGGCCTGCTGGGCCAGCGCCCCCATGTTGGCGGTGGCCTGGTTCCACTGGGCCTTGTTCGCGTCGAACAGCTCCTTGACGGTGCTGTCCCAGCCGGCGAGGGCGGCGGTGTTGCCCGAGGCGAACTGCTCGTTCAGGGTCTCGATCTCCGCCTGGACGGTCGTCAGCTGGTCGAGCACCTCGTTGACGGCAGCCCAGTTGATCATGTAAGTCGACATGCTTTTCCTCCACTTTCGAGTGAGTGCGTGGTGAGGTGCGGCCTGCACCCGAAGCGCGTTCCGGAAGAGGCGCCGCCCGCCCCGAGGGCGGGTCCGGTGGCGTCGGGTGCGTGCGATCACAGGGCGGAGGGCCGCCCCGGTACCGGAAGGGAGCGGGGCGACCCCGACGGCGCGGCGGGGTTACGCGCCGGACGCCACCGGACGGGTGGGACGCTCGGGACGCGCTTCAGAAGCCGGTGAGCCCGATGGGCTCCGCCATGGTCGCACCGACGCGCGCGGTGGCCTGGGTGGTCGTCTCGTGCGTGCTCGCCAGGGCCGAGTGGTTCGCCACGATGCGTTCGTGCATCTGGTCGAGCACGCTGCCCACGATCTTGTAGTTCGCGAGCCAGGCGGTCATCGCGTTGGCGAAGTTGGCGCCGGCCTCTCCCGTCCAGCCGGCCTCCGCCTCCGCCGTCAGGGCCTGCATCCTGTCGGACGACGCGCGGTGGCTCTCCAGAGTCGACAGGTGAACCTGGCCCGACTTCTGCATGCCCTCGCTGTCGAAAGCCTCAAGTCCGGAACCTGTGGCCATTACGGAACCTCCGCACGATTTGGTGTGATTGATGGAGCTTTCACTCCGTGGTGGTTATCCTGCCCGCACCTTTGAGGCGGTGACAGCTCAACCGCCCCGCCCTGCCCGGTGTGACACACCCCCTGCCCCTGTGACCCGGAGGCGAACGCCCGGTTACGCCACAGCCACCGCGACCGCCCCGTCCACCCCGTCCACCCCGTCCGCCCCTTCCGCCCTGTCCGCCCCTTCCGTCTCCGAGGGCGGCGGCAGGCTCTCCGGCGTACCGGGGACGTCCGAGGGTCCGATCGTCCGGGACACGGCGGCGTCGGCCACCTGTTCGGCGCTCACGTGGGCACCGAACGCCCCGCCCGCGGGCGGAGTTCGGGAGAACCGCTCCGCCAGGACGCCCTCGACCCCGTCCGCCACGTCGAAGCCGAGAGCCGTCAGCCGCCGCACCGCCAGCCGCGCCAGCTCCTCGGCCGTATACGGCGCGAAATCCAGCCGTCCCGCGAAACAGGCCGCGAGCCGGCGCCCTTCCGGCCCGGTCAGCAGGCCGCCGAGCAGTTCGGGATCGGCGGACAGCGCGACGGCCGTGCCGGAGCGGTCCGGGATACGGGCGGCGAGCGCCGTGACGAGGGCGGTGCGCTCCTCGGCCGGCCGCTCGACGTAGTGCTGGTCGATCTCCAGCAGCAGCAGTCCGCCGGCCGCCTCGTCGAAGAGCCCCGCGACGTACGCCTGCGCCTGGCCGGGCCAGCGGGCGGGCATGGCGGAGAGCTGGGCCCGGTGCACGGCACCGGCGGGGAGGACGCCGAGTTCGGCGAGGGCCTTCGCGTAGAGCACCGCGACGGCGTCGCGTCCGCTGCCCTCGGCTCCCGCGAGGACCAGGTTGGCCGCCCCGGCCGTCACCGTGCCGGCCCGGTGCGCGGTGGCCAGCGCGGAGAGGCCGGGCTCCAGCGCCCGGCGCACCTCGTCGAGCCCGATCAGCACGGAGATCCTCGCGAGCGCGGTGCTCATCGGTGCGGTGCTCGTCGGCGCGGAGTCCGCCGGGGCCCGTCCGTCCGCCGGGGCCTGTCCGGCGGACTCCGCGGCGGCCTCCGCCCGGGCCGGCGGGTCCGGTTCGGGCACGGTCTCCACGTCCGCACCGGTGAGCCGGCTCAGCTCGGAGTCCCTGCCCGGCGGAGACACGGCCAGACGCGAGGCCTGCTTGCTGATCATCGTCTCGAAGAGCTGGCGGGCGACCCGGCCGTTGCCGAAGGTCGGTCCCTTCGGGGTGCGTTCGAAATAGCCGGCCACCGCCGCCAGTGCGTCGTCCGTCAGCTCGTAGTAGTGCTTGCCGCACAACCCGCGGACGATGGTGACCAGTTCGTCCACCGTGTAGTTGGGGAACTCCACCGTCCGGGAGAAGCGGGACGCCATGCCCGGGTTGGAGGCCAGGAACTGGTCCATCTGCGCGGAGTAGCCCGCGACGATGACGACGATCTCGTCCCGGTGGTCCTCCATCAGTTTCATCAGGGTCTCGACGGCCTCCTGCCCGAAGTCCGGGCCGGTGCCCCGGGACTGGTTGGTCAGGGTGTACGCCTCGTCGATGAACAGCACGCCGCCGAGCGCCCGGTTGACGACCTCGGTGGTCTTGATGGCGGTGCCGCCGATGATCTGCGCGACCAGGTCGGCGCGCGAGACCTCCACGATGTGGCCCTTGCTGAGGATGCCGAGCTCCGCGAGGACCGCACCGTACAGCCGGGCGACGGTCGTCTTGCCGGTGCCGGGCGGCCCGGCGAACACCAGGTGGCGGCTCATCGGAGGCATGGGCAGGCCCATCTCCTCGCGGCGGCGGGTCATCTTGTTCAGGTTGATGAGCCCGGTGACCTCCTGTTTGACGCTCTCCAGCCCGACCAGCGCGTCCATCTCGGCCAGCGGCCCCGTGCCGGTGTGCCGGGCGCGCGACTGCGCCCCGGAGCCGTCCTGCTCCCGCTTCCCCGGTGCCCGCGCGGGGAGCTCCCCGGTGTCGTCCGCGTCCCCGGGGCCGGGGCCGGCGAGGTCCTCCGTACCGGTCAGGCCGACGACGGTGAGCCGCGCGTCGGACCGCATCCGGTGCAGCGCCTGCCCCCCGTTGTCCCGGATCTCGCAGCTCTGGACGCGTACCGGTTCCTCGGTGTTGACGCGGATGCCGTCCCCCGCGTTGTCGAACACCACACAGTGGTCCAGCTCGGCGCGGGAGGTCGACTGGAGGTGCACCCCGTGCCCGCGGGCCCCGTGCATCCGGCAGCCCACGGCGGTGAGGGTGCCTCCGCCGGCCACCCGGATGCCGTCCGTGTCCGATCCGCCGGCCTCGGTGTCCTTCAGTTCGAGGTGCGCGTCGGCGCCGACGGACATCCCGGAGTCCACCACCACGCAGGACTCGGCGACGGCCGATGCCCCGGTGAGCGCGAGGCCGGGGCCGTCCGCGGCACGCACCCGTACTTCGTGGAGGCGGCCGGTGGCGCCCTCGGCCAGCTCGACGGCGGCGCCCCGGCCTTCCGTCGACACCTCCGAATCGCGCAGGTGGATCTCCGCCCCGCCCTTGGCGAGGATGCCGGCGGAGCCCGCGGCCACCGTCAGCCGCTCGCCCTGGACGACGGCCCCGTCGACGGCCAGCAGACCGCGATCCGTTCCGCGTACCGTCAGACCGCGCAGCACCGGCCGGCCGGCCGCGTCCACCAGCACGCCGACCGGCGTCCCGGATATCTCGCAGTCCTCCAGGAGCGGGCTCGACTTCTCGGTGATCCGCAGCCCGTCGCGGGCGGCGCCGGACAGGGAGCAGCCGCGCAGGGTGGGCGCCGCGCCTCCCGCGACGAGCACGGACTCGCCGCCGGAACCGGTGAAGGAGCAGTCGGTCAGGGTGGTTTCGGCGCCGCTCGTCAGATAGGCGTCGAGACCGGCGCTGCCGGAGACGGTGACCCTGGTGAGTTCGAGGCGGCCGTTCTGTTCGGCCACCACGGCCGGCTGGCCGCTGCCGGTGATACGGGTGCCCTCGACGATGCCGTGGGCCTGGCCGTTGACGCAGACGCCGTTGCCTCCGGCCTCGTCGATCCGGCAGTCACGGACCGTCAGCCGGCCGCGTTCGGCGACCACGATCGCGGACGAGAGCGTCCGACCGACCATGGTGCCCTCGATGACGTTGGCGCCGGTCGAGGTGACCACGATCCCGGCCCCGCCGGGGCCCGTGACCCGGCAGGAACGGGCGATGAGGGTGCCCTGGTGCCAGACGAGGATCCCCGCCCACGCGTTGCCGGAGACCGTGCACTCCTCCAGGGCGGCCTCGCCGCGGCGCACCTCCACGACCGGGGTCTGCTCGCTGCCGCCTTCCAGGACGAGGCCGGACAGCCGGGCTGCTTCGGCGTCGATGACCACGGCGCCGGCGCCGCCTCCGTCGATCCGCACGCCGGCGGCTCCGGCGGCGAGGGTGACGACCCGGTTCACGACGAGGGACTCCTGGTAGGTGCCCGCCGCGATGGTGATCAGCGCGCCGTCGGTGGCCGCGGCCAGGGCCGCGCCGATCGTGCGGTAGGGGGCGGTCCCGTCCTGGGAGACCAGCAGGATCTGCCGGCTCATGTCGTCATCCTCTTTCCGGGAGTGTGTTCGGGGCGGCGGGGCCGGAGCCGACGATCAGCCCCGGGGGGACCCCGAACCTGCCCCGGACCGCGTCGGGCAGTGCCGGCACGGCTTCCGGTTCGGTGGCCCGCCAGGTCCGGTCGGCCAGGCCGAGTCCGGACAGAGCGATCTCGTCCAGGGGTGTCCGTCCGATGTCGACCCTGCCCTCGGCGTCGACCTCGGAGGCGGAGAGCTCCCGCAGCAGTACGGTGCGGCGCTCTCCGTCCCGGGTGGACAGGACTTTGAAACTGGTGCCGGGGAGGAAGAGCACCCGGTCCGCGGGTTCCGGGTCGAGCAGCGCGGTGCGGCGCGCGGTCGTCGACCAGACCAGCACGTCGGTGTCGCCCGGCAGTCCGGGGGCGGCAGAGGTCAGGGCCCAGCCGAAGCCCCATTCGGTGACCAGCCGGCGTCGCGCGTACCAGGCCCACTCGGTCTCGCTCAGGGCGGCGCGCATCAGGGTGGCGCCCCGGTAGGAGGGCAGTCGGCGCAGGCCCGAAGTGACGCAGCGGGCCAAGGGCACGTGCGGTCCCACGGTGGCGCCTCGGACGGCGTCGTCGAGCAGGGCCCCGTCGCCGCGCAGGTAGAGCCGGGCCGCCACCAGGTCGGTGAGGACGTCCTCGGTGGAGGTCCGGTCGGTGCCCCGCAGGCCGGGCGACTGGGACAGGACCCGGGCGACCGCTCCGCCGATGTCGTCGTACTGCTGCCGGAAGGCTCCGCGCAGCCACTCGCGTTCCCGGGCGATGCCCTTGGCCGGCGGCAGCGCGCAGGCGGCCGGCGTCGGCACCGGTTGCGGACGCGGCCGACCGGCCGGGTCCGCCGCCGCGCGACCGGCGGGGGCGGGGGCGCGGGACGGCGGTGTGCTTTCCGGCTCCGGTGCGGGAGGGGGCGGCTGGGGGCCGGGGTGTGGGACGGCGCGTTCGGCGGCGGCCTCGGGCGGGCTCGCCGGTACGGGGGCCGGTGCGCCGCCGGGAGCGGAGACCAGCCTCAACGACGGCAGGAACGGGGCAGGAGGCGGACCGCCGGCCGGCGGCGCCGGGGTGTCCGGGGCATGCGCGACGTCCGGAGGGTCCAAGGGGGCGGAGGGGTCAAGAGGGTTCGGGGCTGCGGTGCGAACGACCGGCTCGGCCGCCGTGGCGGTCGGGGGGAAGGCGTCCGGAGCATGCGTCTCCGGCGCCGGGGCTCCCTCGGCAGCGGCTGCCGTCGTCTCCCACAGCGCGCCGGGCGCTGCTGCCCGCGGCGCCGGTACGGGAGCGGGAGCGGGGAGGAGCCCGGCCGGAGGGGCGGTGGCGGTCCCGGTCGGAGGGGCGGCGGCCCCCGGCACAAGGGCGGCCGTGGTCCCGGGCGCAAGGGCTGCGGCCCGCGTGGCAGGGGCGGCGGGACCTGTCGTGGCCGGGACCCCGGTCACGGACGGGGCGGGCGCGGCTCCCTCCGGCGGAGCCGCCGGGGCAGGGACGAACACGCGTGTCCGGGGGCCCGGCGCGGCGGCCGCGTACAACTCCGCCGCGCTGTAGGACTCCGACGTCACCGGCGACTCCACGACGACCGGGGAATCCGGCGTCACCGGCGGCTCGGAGGCGACCGGGGGCGCCGACGGAGCGAGCAGCCGCGCTCGGATCTCCGGCGGCGGGGCGGCGGTGAGGGCCGTGGGCGGCCGGGGCGGGCTGCTCTCCTGGACCATCCGGTTCGCCGGCATCAGTCGGGCGAGCCCCCGGGTCACCGGGTCCATCCGGTCGAGCAGGTTCTCCGCGAGTTCCCGCATGCGTGCACCGGCCCGTGCCACGGTGCCGTGGACGAGGTGGAAGTGCCGGGGGTCGGCGGGGGCCGAGCGGACGACGGGGGCCTCGTCCGGCTCCTCGGGGGGACGCATCCACAACCCGCCGGGTATCACCTCCAGGACCGCGTCGGGGGCGTAGCGGTAGACGCCGGGGGCGATCTGCGGGATGCCGTCCACCACCGGGCGGTGGCTCAGCACTGCGGGTGCGGCCGGCTGTCCTCCGGTCATCCGTGCCGGGAGGTAGCGCAGTTCCTTCGCGAAGGCGGCGAAGCCGAGTGTGCCGTCCGTGTCGACGGTGTGGACCTGCGGGGTCTCCCAGAGGGCGCGCCCGACCGGCATGCCGTTGTAGAGCACCACCGGGGAGTCGAGGCGGTCGGCCAGTGCCTGGCCGGACGTGCTCTTCCCCGGCGCGGCAAGCGGCCCGTACGGGAAGAACCGCACCTGGGGGCGGGCGCCGGGCAGTACCGACGCCCAGAAGCGGGAGACGTCGTCGAGCCCCAGCGCCGGTGTTCCGGGGCAGCCCAGGACCACGGTGAGCAGTTCGCGCCCGCATGCCAGTCGGGCTTCGAGCCGGGCGCGGTGGGCGGGGATCCCGGTCTCCGGTTCCACCGGGTGCAGCCACACCCCGCTCGGCAGCGGGTCGGCCACCGCGTGGTCGCTGGTGTGCCAGGGCTGGTCGGCGACGGAGAACTCCCAGACGGGTTTGGGGAAGCGGCGGGACTCCGGTCGGCCGGGCCGGTTCGGGCGGAGCCGTACCCAGCCGGAGCCGCTGTCGGCGGGGACGTAGAGGACGCCTCCGGCCGCCGGGGTCACCGCGCCGTCGGCGACCAGCACCGTGCGGTCGAGCCGGTCGGCCAGCCACTGCCCGAGGGGCAGCACACCGCCGGTCGGGCGGCGGCCGAAGACGAGCCGGTAGCCGCCGTCGCGCCGGCCGAGGAGGCGGGCGAGGCGCGGCCGGCCGGCGTCGGTGAAGCCGGCCGGGAGGTCCAGGACCACGAGGTGGTGGTCGGGGTCTTCGGGCAGTCCGGCGGCGAAGGCGAGTGCCTGCTCGTCCAGGGCGCCCCGGGCGTGTACCAGCAGGACGTGGCCGGTCCGGTGGCTGTCCAGATCAGGCGCCTCCCCGGCCCGCCGGTTCTTGGGACCGAGCGCCATCTCAGGGGCCCTTCGAGGCGGCGGGTGAAGGGGAAGCGGCGGGCGCCGAGCGCGTGGTCACGGCGGTGAGGGCGGCCGCGCGGGAGAGCGTGGGACCGGTGGGCAGCAGGTCGAGTACAGCTCCGGGGACGGGGCGTGCCTGGCCGGTGCCGTACCCGAGGGCCGACAGGGTGGCCGTGTCCGTCGTCGGGTACTTCAGGCCCAGGTCGGTCACGAGGTAGGTCTGGGGCGTGGCGGTCCGGGTCGAGGCGGCGAGATCCTGCACCAGCAGCCCGGCTCCGACCGGTACATGGACCGGTCCCGCCCCGGCGGGGAGTGTCCGCTCCCAGGTCACCGTGGTGTGCACCGTTTCTCCCGCGGCCAGTTGGCGCAGGCAGACGGTGCCCTCGCCGGGCCGGGCGACGGGGCCGGAGAGGAAGTCGGGCAGCCGGTGCAGCAGGGTGCGGTCCGGGGAGCCGGGGGCGGCGGCGACGTCGGCGCGGCTCACCCGGCGGGGCGAGCCCTGACCGGATCCGGTGGCCATCAGCTGGTATTCGGTGCGGTTCATCGGGGCCAGTCCATCGCCGCGCAGGACGTAGTACTGGGCGGGGCCGGTGCCGTCGGCGCCGGTGGTGAAGACCTGGCCGACCGTGGTGGCCCGGCCGCCGATGCCGGGGCCCGGCTCGCCGCGGTCCGGGACCGGGGCGGCGTCGAGAACGGGGCCCGAGGGCAGGGCCGGAAGCCAGGAGTCCGGGACGGTGAGCGGGTCCTGGCCGTCGAGCTCCATCGCCACCATCGCGGAACGGCCGCCGAGCGCGTACCGGGTTCCGTTCCAGAGCAGGTACGAGGTGCCGTCCCCGTCGCTCAGCAGGATGCGGCGGCCGGTCGCGGCGCGGGTGGGGGCGGTGGCGTCGGAGGGGGCGAAGTCGAGTGCCTCGCCGCCCGACCGGCCGGGGGTCAGGCACCGGGACCATGCGCCCGTGAGCAGTGCCGGGCCGGCGGGTACGGAGTCCGGCGCCCCGGGGATCCCGACCTCGTTCCCGCGCGGCGTATCGCCCAGGGAGTTGCGGGAGACGGTCCGTACGCCGGTGCCGGCCCGGGAGCCGGACGCGCCGAGCAGCGCGGAGGCGTAGTTCGCCACCGGGTGCAGGACGCCGTCCAGGTAGAGGAAGCGGGTGCCGGTCTCCTTCTCCACGACGATGGCGTTCGGCTGGGCCCAGGCGGTGTTCCCGCCCGGTTTGATCAGCCCGTAGACGGCGAACCCGGCGCAGGCGAGCAGGGCGAGGACCATCCCGATGACCGTACCGACGACGCTGCGCCGGGCCGGTGGCTCGCCGGTCGCCGGCTCTCCGGTCACCAGGGCGGCGGCCAGCCGGCCGGTGGCGAACTGGTACGCGTGGACATGGTCGCGGCGGCTTTGCACGAGTTCCTCTCAGCCGGCCAGGGACCGGAAGGACCAGTAGACGTGGAGGTGTTGCAGCAGCAGGGGCACCAGGGCGATCGCGGTGACCATCTCCAGGATGTCGGCGGTGTGGCCCCAGATCGGCAACAGGCGTACGGAGGGCAGCCGTTGGGCAGCCAGGAGCAGCAGCGCGGCGGCGGCCAGCAGGATGGCCCCGAGGCTCGCACGCGCCGCGGTGCCGCCGTCGTCGAGGAGCCGGATCACGGCCAGGGTCAGCCCCAGGGTGCCGGCCAGGGCGAGCGCCACCCGCTGTCCGGTCTCGGTGACGCCCCGGGACCGCAGGGCCACGGCGCCGGCCAGGGCGAGGGCGAGCAGCCACTCGAACCAGGTGTCGCGGCGGGTCAGCAGAACCAGGTCCACCGCGTAGACCACCGAGGCTCCGACGGTGAAGAGGGTGAGGCAGGTGTCGGCGGCGGCGACCCGCCGCTCGACGTCCTGCCGGGAGCGCGGCTCGACGTCCTCCTGCAGTTCGTCGGCGTTGCGCGGCAGTTGGGGTACGCGCAGTCCGGCCAGGCGGAGGGCGACGCGCGGGGCGATCGCGCTGAGCACGAACATCGTGACCGCGACGACCGTGGCGGAGGTGGTGGCGTCCCAGTCGAGGCTGATCGAGAGGCAGGAGCCGATCTCGGCGCCGAGCGCGGCGACGAGCAGGGCTCCGAAGACCTTGACCGGCACCCGTCCGGCGAAGAACAGGACGAGGGACGCGGCGACGGCGCAGGCCCCGCCGAGCAGCAGTTCGTGCCGGCCGGGCACGGACAGCACCCGCCCGTCTCCCCGGGTCGCGCATCCGGCGAGGGCGGCGAAGATCCAGCCGGCCACTCCGGTGACCAGGACGGTCGCGGGGTCGGCCGCCGGGGACCGGCTGACGACCGCGCAGCCCGCCAGCAGGAGCACGGCGATCACGCCGCACCCGACGCCGGCCTCCCGGCCCGAGCCGGCAAAGAGCATGGACGCGGCGAGCACGGCCAGGGTCAGACAGCCGAGTCCGACGAACAGACGCCGCGTCAGCTCGGGCCGCCAGCGGTCGGGCCGTGCGCCGACGACCGCCGCCACACCGTCCGCCAGGTCGTCGAAGAACATCGGCGGGAGGACGTCGTCGGCGCGGCGCAGGGACAGGGTCTCGCCGTCGCGCAGACCGAGCGACCCGGCCGTGGCGGCCGGGTCGAGCGGCTCGCCGCCCAGCCGTTGCAGCACGTATCCGGCACCGTCGGGGTCGTCGTCCGCGCGGAGCCGGTCGACCAGGACGGGCAGCAGGGCGCCGACCGTGACGGTGAACGGGACGCCGAGGTCGGCGCTGCGCCCGGGTCCGTCGACGGTGATCCGGCAGACGGTGGTGGAGTCGGGGTCGGACATGATGCCGGGGGTGCTCATGGCGCTCCTGTGTGGGACGGCCGGGGTGCGGGGGTCTGGGGCGCCGCCCCGGTCACTCCCGGTCCACCAGACCGGTCTGGACGAGCCGGACACCGCGCCGGGTGACCAGTTGGGCGCGGCCGGGGACGAGGGTGCGGGGCTTGGCCTCGCCGATGAACTTGCCCTCCTCCTTCGGGTAGGAGAGCAGCAGCGCCGGGTTGCCCAGCTCCCACAGCCTGCGCAGCAGCGGGTCCATCATGGCGCGCATCGCGCCGCTGGTGGACCGGGCGAGAACCAGGTGCATCCCGATGTTGGCGCCTTGGGCGAGCAGGGGCACCAGGGGTGCGGTGGGGCTGTCGAGGGAGCTGCTGACGAACATGTCGTAGTCGTCGAGGAGGAGGAAGAGCCGTGGCCCCTGCCACCAGTCCCGCCGCGCCAGTTGTTCCGGGGTGACGTCGCTGCCGGGCAGCCGTTTGCTCATCGACACCACGGTGCTGGCGGCGAGTTCCTTCAGCCCCTGGCTGTCGACGGCGTAACCGACGCGGTACTCCTCGGGGACCGCCGACAGGAGTCCCCGGTCGGGGTCGCCGAGGAGGATACGGGCCTCCTCCGGACGGAACCGTGAGGTGATGGCGCGGGCCATCAGGCGCAGCAGGTTGGTCTTGCCGGTCTCGCCGTCGCCGAAGACCATCAGGTGGGAGGTGGCGGAGAAGTCGTGCCACACCGGCTGCAGGCGCTGTTCGTCCCAGCCGATACTGACCCGCAGGTCTCCCTCGGCGGCGGGCAGCCTGCCGACGGGCAGCCTGCTGGGCAGCAGTCGGACGCCGGGTGCGGTGCGGCCGGTCCAGAAGGTTCCGATCTCGGCGGCGGCGACCTTGGTGGCCGCGGTGAGGTCGTCCGTGGCGCAGGAGCTGTCCAGGCGGGGCAGGGCCGACAGGAAGTGGTGTCCGGAGCTGGTGAGCCCGCGGCCGGGGTGCTGCGGGACGCCCGCGGCCTGGCGGGCGCCGAGTTCGGACTCCATCGGGTCGCCGAGCCGCAGTTCGAGCCGGGTGCCGAGCAGGTCGCGCAGCCGGGGCCGGATCTCCGACCAGCGCACGGCGGAGACCACCAGGTGGATGCCGAACGACAGGCCGCGGGCCGCGAGCGTCGTGATGCGGTCGTCGAGTTCGTCGTAGTCCTGGCGCAGCGTCCCCCACCCGTCGACCACGAGGAAGACGTCGCCGTAGGGGTCGTCGATCTCGCCGGTGCGGCGCAGGTGCCGGTAGGCGGCCATGGATTCCACGCCGCGGGTGGTGAAGGTCTGCTCGCGGCGCTCCAGGAGCTGCGTGATCTCCTCGACGGTGCGCAGTACCTTGTCGCGCTCCAGGCGGGTGGCGACGGAGCCGGCGTGCGGGAGCCCGGCGATCGAGACCAGTCCGCCGCCGCCGAAGTCCAGGCAGTAGAACTGGACCTCTTCCGGGGTGTGGGTGAGGGCGAGCGCCATCATCAGGGTGCGCAGCAGCGCGGACTTGCCGGTCTGCGGCGCGCCGGCGACCCCGACGTGTCCGCCGGCGCCGGAGAGGTCGGCCACCAGCAGTTCGCGTACCTGCTCGTGGGGCCGGTCGACCATGCCGAGCGGTACGCGCAGGCGGCCCAGGAGCGAGGACTCGGCGGCGGTCATGCCGCGGACGGGGTCGGGGACGATGCCGGGCAGGAGCTGGTCGAGGCTGGGCGGGTCGGCGAGCGGCGGGAGCCAGACCTGCCGGGCCGAGGGGCCGGTTTCCGCCAGCCGCTCGATGAGGACGTCCAGCAGGGTCTCGTCGCTCTCGGCCGGCCGGTCGGGTTCGGAGGGGGGCCGTACGGCGGTCTCCTCCTCTTCGTCGGGCGGCCCCGCGGCGGCGGGCCGCTGGTCGAGGCCGAACGGCACGATCTCCCCGGCCGCCGTCAGGTCCGGCCGTTCGGTGTCCTCGCCGGTGGGGCTCTGGGGGCAGGGCCCGGAGACGTAGGCGGCCTTGAACCGCACCAGGTTGGTGGTGTCCACCCGCAGGAAGCCGTTGCCCGGCACGGACGGCAGCTCGTAGGCCCCGGCCACCCCGATCACGCTGCGCGACTCCATGGAGGAGAAGGTGCGCAGGGCGATCCGGTACGAGAGGTGTCCTTCGACGCGGTGGATGCGCCCTTCGTCCAGCCGCTGGGAGGCGAGCAGGAGGTGGACGCCGAGACTGCGGCCGACTCGTCCGATGGTCACGAAGAGATCGGTGAACTCGGGCTTTCCGGCGAGCAGTTCGGAGAACTCGTCGACGATGACGAGCAGCGAGGGCAGCGGAGCCAGCGGGGCGCCGCCCAGGCGGGCCTTCTCGTACTCGTACAGGGAGGCGTGGCCGCTCGCACGCAACAGCTCCTGGCGGCGTATGAGTTCGCCGTCGATGGAGTCCTGCATGCGGTCGACCAGGGGCAGTTCGTCGGCGAGGTTGGTGATCACCGCGGAGGTGTGGGGCAGCCGCTCCATGTTCATGAAGGTGGCACCGCCCTTGAAGTCCACCAGCACGAAGTTGAGGACCTCGGAGGAATGGGTGACGGCGAGCCCGATCACGAGGGTGCGCAGCAGTTCGCTCTTGCCGGAGCCGGTGGCGCCGATGAGCAGCCCGTGCGGTCCCATGCCGGTCTGGGCGGACTCCTTGAGGTCGAGTTCGACGACCTCCCCGTCCTCGGTGACACCGATGGGCACCCGCAGCCGGGTGCTCTGGTCCAGGCGGCGGCGCCAGTGGGCGGCCACGTCGTAGGTGCGTGGATCGCGGATGCCGAGCAGGGTCGTGAGTTCGAAGTCGGACTCGAAGGGGTTGTCGGTCAGGTCGACGGTGCCGCTGGTACGCATCGGGGCCAGCAGCCGCGCCAGGTTCTCGGCCTCGGTACGGCTCAGTACGTCGGCGTCGGCCTCGGCGGTGGAGTCCGCGACGGGGAAGGAGACCCGGCCGTTCTCCGTGGTCAGCCGCAGCACGCCGCTGCCGCCGTGCATGGCGCCGGTGACGTCGAGCAGGACCGTGTTGCGCAGACCGGCGCCGAGCAGCCGGGAGCCCGGGGGGATGGCGGTGCGGTGGGCGACGACGACCAGGAAGGGTTCGGCGGCGCTGGGGGTGGCCTGCGGGTCGTGGTCGGGCCGGTCGAAGACGTCCGGGCCGAGGAGGTCGGTGAACTCCGCGTGGTCGGTGGCGACGAGCCGCAACGGGCCGGCCTCGTCGTGCTCGCGCGGGTGGGCGTTGTGGGGCAGCCACTTCACCCACTCCCACTCCTCCCGGCCCGCTTCGTCCGTCAGCACGGCCACCCGCAGCTCGTCGGGCGAGTGGAGGGTGACGAGCTGCCCCAGCACGGCGCGCACCAGGTCGAGCGCGTCCTCGACGTCACCGGCCCACTCCACGCTGCTGAAGCTGCGCAGGCCGACCGGGAACGGCATGCCCTGCACGGTCTGGAAGGCGGCGGTGAACCGGCGCAGCGAGATCGCGGCGAGCGGGTCGAGGTCCTCGACCGGCTTGGTCTCCGGAGGGACGAGTTCGAGGGCGGCGCGCCGGGTGCCGAGCCCGATGCGTACCTTCGCGAAGTCGTCGTGGGCCGCCCGACGCTCCCACACCCGCGGTGAGCGCACGAAGGACCACAGCCGGTCGGGCGGGGGGTTCTCCCAGACGGCCGCGGCCAGTTGGTCCCGTGCGGCCGCTCGGGCCCGGACACGGAGCTGGGCGAGATAGCGCAGGTAGTCGCGGCGTTCGGCGCGCATCCGTCGCTTGCGGTCGAGTCCGGCGCGGCCGATCTGCCCCATGCCCATGGAGATCATGCCGACGCCCATCATCCCGGACATCATGTACGTCGAAGTGGAGCCGCCGACGGTGAACATCAGCGCCATCGCACCGAAGCCGATGCCCATCGGCAGGACGACCATGACGGATCCGAAGTCGGCCGCGGCGGGTTCGCCGAGCACGGGCGGCTCGGCCAGTTCGATGCGGTCCTCCGGCACTTCGGGCCCCGACACGCGCGGTGGGCGTTTCACAACCACGGTGTTCATCTGGTCCATCTCCAGCCCGGTGGCAGGCGTCTGTGTCGTGTCGGAACGATGCGCGTCGGATCAGCGGGTGAAGACCGGATGCACTCGGATGGTCCGGCGACGCCGTGGGGTGCCGTGCCGGGTGCCGTCCGCGCGGCGGGTCCGGCGGGCACGACCCCAGGTAGGGAAAACATAGGAAGAGGGCCCCGGGGCGGCCAGCTCGCAGAGGGCGTCCTGCCTGGTCGGGCACGGGTACTGCCCGAACTCCCGGCCCGGTGGCGTGATGTGGCGGCCTCCCACCGGCCGGCCCGGGTGGGGCGGTGCGGTGCGCCACGGGGTCGGGTGGGGTGGTGCGGTGTGCGGTCGGGACGGGGTCGGGTGGGGTGGTGCGGCGTGCGGTCGGGACGGGATCGTACGGCGTCCGGCCGGGGTGAGTACGGCGGTCGTGGTCACGGATGCCGAGCGGTGGTGTCCGTTGCCCACAGTCGGGTACCGCCCTGGCGGACGAGGAGGTTGCCGTCGTCCCCCAGCACCAGTTCGGCGCCTTCGTGGCCGTCGGTCCGCGAGGACCAGGCGGTCCGCATGTCCCGCGTGTAGACGACCAGGTTGCCGTCGGCCTGGAAGACCGTCCTGGCGCCCTGCCCCACGGTCCCGGACGCCCACAGCGGGCGGCTCTCCCGGTCGTAGAGCACCAGGTTGCCGTCGCCCTGGAAGGCGAGGACGACCAGAGGGGTGGACCAGTTCTGTCCTGGTTCCAGGACGCTGGTGCCGCGCACCACACCGTCCGTCCCACGCCGCGTCGCGGTTCGGGCGCCGCTCCGGTCGGAGCTTTCGGCGGGGGCCTCGGCGGCGGGCCGGTCGTCCGCCGCGCGCACCGGGGACGCCTCCACGACGGGTTCGGGCGCGCTCGGTGCGGGAGGGGTGCCGCCCGGTGGGCCGGAGACGGGCGGGGTGCTGGGGGACGGTCCGGGCCGGGAGGGGGGTGGGGGTGCCGCGCCGGTGTCGCCCGGAGGGCCGGGGTGGCTCGGCGCGTGGTCCTCGGTGGGGGCGGCCGCCTCAGGGCGCCCCGGGCGGTCGGAGTCGTCCAGCAACAGCGACGGTGTCACCAGCACCAGGAGGCAGAGCCCCACGGCACCCGTCAGCAGATGCCGGGCCAGGCCGTGTGCCGAAAGCGGCGGGACTTTCGACACACGGTCCGGGTGGACGCGGGGGGCGCGCTCCCCCTCGCCCGCCGGATTCCCGGAGGTCCGGGAGGTGCGCCCGGTGCCCGTCTCCTGCTGTGCCACGTGCGAGCCTCTCTCGGTCGGGGAGCGCGGACGGCCGCGGTCGACCGGCCGTGGGTGACCGGAGACCCGGGCGTGATCGTAGGAGAACGGCTTCGGGCGCACCGCCGTACGTCCGCGCCGTGCCCGCGCGAACGGGATCACTTCCCCTTTTCCGGGGTCCCGTCCGCCCCCTTGTCCCTGTCGCCCTGACCGAAGCGGTGGAGACCGCTCAGCGAGGGCCGGGGGCGGAGATGGCCGCGATCCCGGGTCCCGCTGGTCGGGAGCGACGAGCGGCGGGGCCGGGCTCCGGGCGGGCGCGGCGGAGTCTGCGCGTCACCGGGGGCCGTCGGCCCCCCGTCCGCCACGGGAGCGGGAGAGGGATTCGGCGCGTGACGCGGAGCCGGCTCAGGCACGGGCACCGGCACCGGGGACGGGGACGGCTCGGGTGCCGGGGACAGCTGGGGCTGGGGCTCCTGCGTGCCTGGTACCGCACCGTCGTGCCGGTCCCGTCCCGCGAGGTCGTCGAGGGGAATGTCGGACGGCTTCTCCGGTACGGGGCGCTCCTGGCCGGGTCGCTCCTCGCCGGGACGCTGCCGGCCGTCTCGCCGGCCCGGGGCAGCCGACGGCTCCTGAGGGAGCGTCTCGTCCTCCTCCCCGATGGCCGGCAGAGCACTCAGCTCGTCGCGCGGAACGGCCAGCTCGAAGGGGATGGCACCGTAACTGCTCCTCTCCAGCGCGATGTTGCCGCTCAGGAAGGTGAACTGCAGGAGCGCGTGGCCCTCGTAGAGCACGTGGGGCACCGGGGTCTTGCTGTTGAGGAGGGTGCGGCCGACTTCCCTGCTGCGGTCGGTGCCGCGCGTGCGGGCCCCTCCTCCGGCGCGGGCGGACACCCGCGCGAGTGCGGGCCGGTATCCGAACTCGGCACCGAACTCGGCCGTCCCCGCGTGCGCCGAGGACGTGCTCTGCGAGAGATCGATGCGGTTGCCCGTCATCGACGTGGTGACCGTCTCCGCCTCCTTGTCGAGTCCGGTGTAGGTGAACGCGTCCTTGAAGTGGGTGTCGACGCGGACGGTGATGGCGCCGCCGGGCACGCCCCCCACGGAGACGACGAGCGCGTCCGTGCGCTCCGGGTTCGTCAGCCGGTCGCTGAGCCACGCCATCAGCGCGGGCCGGCTGAGCCTGTCCACCACGTACTGGCCGTGGGTCCGGGAGGAGGCACCGTGGCGGGAGTTCCAGGAGTCGTAGAGCTCCGCGCCTCGGCCGGCGACCAGGCGACGGACACTCTCGACGGACGACAGTGAGCGCATCTGGACCGTGGTCCCCCGGAGCATCGGGGCCTTGATCCGCCGGGGCGGGGGGTTCTGCTCCGTCTGCTGCCCGGATGCGGAAGCCTCCGCGGATTCGATGAGTTCGGTCGTACGGGTGGGAGAGGTGTGGGTCATCCGGCCCGGAAGCGTCGCCTGGAAGTGGCCGGCCCGCTGGATCGCCCACTTCTCGGCGTCGGTCAGTGCGGGCCTCGGTACGGCGGGCTTCGGCGCGGCGGCTGGCGGGGCGGCGGCCGAACCGGCGGAGTCCGTGACCGGCCCGGTGGTGTCCGTGACCGGCACGGTGGTGTCCGTGACCAGGTCCGCGGGAGCGAGGCCGGCTTCCGCGAGGGCATCCTCCGTACGGGCATCCTCCGTACGAGCACTCGCCGTACGGCCGTCCTCCGTACGGTCCGGTACGGCCTGCTGCTCCTCCGTGGCGGCCGTCGTCAGGGCGTCGAGCAGTTCCTGCTGGCGCTCGACCCTCTTCCGCATGGCGCGGGACCGCCAGTTGTCCGCGACGAACAGCTTCATCGCGGCGAACCGGGCCTGGGAGCCGGCGAAGTCGCGGTGCACCGTGAGGAGGAGGTCGACCTCGTCGCGGAAGACGGAGCCCTTGGTCTTGCTCTTGGTCCCGCCCCCGGCGCCGACGTTGGTCAGGCGGGACTCCGAGTTCTCCTGGCCCCTGGTCCACTGGTAGGCGAGAGTGCCGAGCGGGGCGACGCCGGGGACCGCCTCGGCCCTGCCGGTCACGCTCATGCGCTGGGAGGTGAAGGTGGCGCGGGACTGCGTGTTGTCGCCGTCGACGCTGTCCTCGTTGTGCTCGCGCGTGTTGCCGATGTTGAACTCGACGGTGTCGACCTGGCGGTCGTGTTCCGGCACCGTCGTCCCGCGCAGCATCAACGTCACTTCCGCGTGGCCGCCGGGGAAGGTGATGACGACCGGCTGGCCGTCGAAGGCGCCCCGGGCGGCGGCGGTCAGGTCGGTGGCCCGCACCTTGTGCGCCAGCACCTCGCTACTCCTGGCCCACTGCGTGCGGCCGAAGAGCGCGACGCCGTGTGCCTCCAGCCCGCCCAGCGGGCCGCCGGGGGCGTCTTCGGGCAACAGCACCTGGACCCGGCCGGTGACGTCGCTCTCCCGGAGCCGGCGGCTGAACAGCGTGCTCCGCGACGGCCGCCGGGTTCCCCCTCCGGTGTCCGGTGCCGGGCTCCCGGGGGGCCTCACCAGGTGGGCGGTGGGGAAGGCGGCGCGGACGGGCACGTCAACCGTGAACGGCCGTACGTCGGCCGGGGCCACCCAGGTGTCCCCGCGCCGGTACTCGACGCGCCCTCGCAGGCGCATGGTGCCGTTGAACACCCCGTAGGACTCGGTGGCCTTGGTCTTCCTCCCGAGAGTGGTGCCCGCGTCCGTGACCGTGCTGCGGCTGGTGTCCCGGTTGGCGGTGACGGTGTTCTGGACCGTGGTGTACGGCGCGGTCACCACGCTGTCGAGGATGCGCGTGGTGCGCCGCATCCTGTCCTCGGCGTGGCCGGTGACGGCGCTCTCCTCCGTGCCTGTCTCCGCCTCGAACGACTTCACGGTCCGCTCGAAGGCGAAATCCCGGGCCCCCACGCTCGTGAACACGACCCGTGAGTGCCGGCCGGTGGCGGTATGCACGGGAAGTGGGTCCGCGGGCTCGGGCGTGCGCAGATTGCGTGCCGAGGCGGAGGAGAGGGAGACGAGCCGGGGCCGCAGGAAGCCGGGGCTGAGCAGCATCTCGTACGCCACCTCCTCCTCGGCCAGCTCCCTCTCCCCCAACTGGGCGCGGAGCGAGCGGAACACCGTCGTGGTGATGTTCTGTCCCTTCTTTCCCAGGGAGAGGATCTGCGTGTCCTCGGGCAGCACGGACTGGTCACGCACGGACGGCGGGGGTCCCGGGTCCGTCGCGGACGCGGGTTCCCGCGCGGACTCCGTAGAGGGGACGGGAACCCGCGTGGGAACTTCCCCCGAGGCCGCCGCGACCACCCCGGCGGGCGCGGCCACCCCGGCGGGCGCGGCCACCCCGGCGGGCGCGACCACCCCGGCGGGCGCGGCCACTTGGGCGGCCCCGACGGGCTCGGCGATCTGCGCGTGGAAGATCTGCGCTCCGGCCCGCTCCACCGTGTGGGGCCGGGTCAGCCGGGTCGGGATCGCCACGAAGAACGGCACGACGACGTCGTCGCCCTCGTTCGTGGCCGTTCCGCGCGTCTGCCGCTCCTGGCCGCCGATCACTCCGAAGCGGAAGACCGCTTCGCCCGCGTAGAGCGCCATCTCCTCCTTGAACTTGCTGTTGGCGAGCTCCTTGGCCGACTGCGCCGTACGGAAGAACTCGCGCTCGCGCTTCCCCCGTCCCCAGCCCGCCGTCGGCTGCCACGACGTGCCGGCCGTGAAACCGAAGGACGCGCCCGCGGCACCCTGGCCCTGGTTCAGGGTGGAGAAGCCGCTGCGCACCGCGGAGGAGGAACCGGTCTCGTTGACCACGTTCAGCTCGGAGCCCGGGACCAGCTTCAGGTAGGCCAGGCTCCGCACCCGCGCCGACGAGACGATGCGCGCCCTGCCGTGGGCCGCGCTGCCGTCGAAGGAAGGCCCGCGCAGCACGCCCCGGCTCATCAGCGCGAGGTTCGCCGCCAGCCGCTCGGAGCCGAAGGCGTTCTGGATCGCTGCCTCGTGGCGGCTCCAGCTCTCGTCCACGACCGAACCCAGAGCCTGCAACCGGGCCCGTACGAGGTTTCCCCCCGGTGCCGCCGCCTGTGGCCGCGGCGGGGAGGCGGCCGGGAGCGGGGTCAGCTCCGGGATGGTGACGCCGCCGCCGGCGAACAGCGCGAGGACCACGGAGTCGTCGGAGAGTTCGAGTTCCGGACGGTGCACGACATCACCGACCTGGTAGGCCGGCAGGACGAAGTTCCGGGGCTCGTCCGGTGCCGTTCCGCGCTCCAGCCACGAGGAGGTCCATGTCGGGGAGCCGTCCACGGCCGCTTCGGTGTCCGACGTCCGCACGACGAACCTGGCACCCATCGGAGCACGTCCCTCGGCGGTCCGGCCGTCGGCGTTCCGGAACCGCGCGGTCAGCACCACGGTGGTGTCGAACACGGAACTCGGCACCTTCGCCTTGACGGTGGCGCCGGTGGTGGAGGACTCCTCCTGGAGTGTGTTGGCCTCCTTCGCGGCCGTACGGTTCGCGCCCACCAGGGCCTTGAACCCGGACGGCTCCGCCATCCCCGGGAGGATCCAGGACGTGGTGTCGCCCAGCTGGTTGCCCTGCAGGGTTCCGGCGAGGTTGGTCGACCGGGAATGCGCGGAGCTGGTCAGGACGGACTGGCCGGTGCTCGTGCCGACGTTGAACTCGGTGCCGTTCTCCGTGTGGTGGGCGAACCTCGCGGCGCCCAGTTCGGCCTCCAGCTCGACCCTTCCGAGACCGTCCGGCAGGTCGACGATCAGCGGACCGGCCCACATCAGGGTCCGCAGCTGCTGGTGCAGCGCGGTGAACGGCACCAGCTGTTCGAGGGCGGCCAGCACCTCGTCGGCCTCCCGCGCGCTCCCGAACACCTCCATGGCCGCGTCGCGGGGCGAGTGGCCGGGTGCCTGTGGCAGGGACTGCCGCAGGATCGCGTCCAGCCCGCCGCCGCGGCGACCGCCCTCCGCGTCCAACGGATACGAGTCCACGAGCAGGTCGAAGGGGCCCGGCGCCCGCATCCGGCTCATGTACGACGGCACCGAACGGGCGGTGCCGGCCGGCGGGACGGAGGGCGAGTCCGCGTACGGCGTGGAGAGCGTGGCCGGGAGCGTGACCGCTCGGCCGGCCGGCGGCCGGGGCGGGGCCGAGCCGTCGCCCCGGACCAGATGGGACAGGTCCAGCTCGAAGCGCACGTCCACCGTGACCGTCAGAGCCTTGGAGACCGTCTTGCCGCGGGCGGTCATCCGGCTCATGTCCTGGTGGATCATGCCCTGGCCGCTCTCGCGCGCGTACGTGGCACCGAGGTCCAGGCGGACGAACGGGAACGTCCCGCGGGCCGCGACACCGGCGTTCCAGCCGCGGCCGGCGTCGTACGCCACGGCCGTGCCCGACCCGGACTCGACACCGGGCTCGAACTCGAACTTGGCGACGGTGCCCGTCGTCCGGGCGTTGAGCAGTGTCGCGCGCAGCGGGATACGACCCTGCCATCCGGGGGTGTCGATGGCCAGGTACCGCGTCTCGCCGTTGCTGAGTCCGTACAGCCAGGACCCGAGGTGCTCGGTCTGCAGATGCTCGGCGATCTGGTCCCGCGCGAGGTCGGCGTTCTCGGTTCCCAGCGGCTCGGCGAGCGCGTCCGCCATCCGAAGGGTGAAGTCCTGCGGCCCCGCGCCGAGGCTGTGCACCACGTCCCCGGCGCCGAGGATGCCCCCGGTGAGGCGCGCGGGCGGGGCCGGCAGCACCGGTGCCTCGGCCGCGGCGTTCACCGCCTGCGCGCTCACTGCCTGCGCGTTCTCGGCTTGCGCGTGCGCCGCCTGCGCGTTCTCGGCCTGTACCTGCGTGGCCCGCGCGTCCTCGGCCGGGCGGCTCTCCGTCACCGCGGCGGACGCGTCGTCGGGTGCGGCCGCCCACTCCGGAAGGGGCTCCAGAAAGTGCGAGCCGGTGGCTTCGGGGCGGCCCGGGACAGGTTCCCGCTCGTCCGTACGGGGCGTCGCGTCCGCCGCGTCGTCCTGGCGGGCGGGCGCGGACTCGTCCAGCCACCGGCGGAAGCGGTCCAGCGGGCCGGCGCCCAACGCCCGCGGCCGGGAACGCAGTTCCGCCTCGGTGGGCGTCGGGAAGGTGGCCGGTTCCACGCTCTCCACCAGGCCCATGACGCGGTCGGCCTCCACGACCCGCCGCCCGGCCGCCTCCACCTCCCGCCGCGCCGCCTCGATCTCCCGCACGGTCTGGTCCGACCTGCCCGCGCTGGTGTGCGCCTCCCGTTCCTCCAGTGCCGCCAGCGCCTCCCGCGCACGGTCCAGGGCGAGCATCGCCTCGGTGAACTCCTGTGCTGCGATGCTCACGTGATCCGCCGTCACGAAATCGGCCAGGGGTTCCCGCTCGGCGTCGGTCCGCTCGGAGGCGGTCGCGTTCCCCTTGCCCTTGCCCTTGCCCTTCATCGTTGCCGGAGCATCCGTCGCCGGGGTGTCCGCCGCCGGCGCGTCCTGGGAGCGGTCGTCGCGGGCCGTACCGGGATCGCCGGCCCTCGCCGCGGGGGTGGCCTCCGTACCGGCCGGCGGCTCGGGCAGGCTCTCGGTGGGCACGTAGAAGACGGCCGCCCGGTCGGTCACGGTCGCCCGCACCGCGCGGGGGACGCCCGTGGCCGGCCGGAGGACGAGGTGCCAGGTGACCGAGTCGGCCTCCACCCGCGCGTAGGAACGGCCGGTCCGCCGGTCCGGGCCCGTGAGCCGGATCGTCCCGGCGTCGGTCCGCGCGGGAACCGCCGACGCGGTGGAGTCGGCGCGCAGCGGACCGCCGAGGCGCACGGCGGGCGCGCCGGTACGGCCGGCCGGGAGCAGCACGGAGCGCGTCGGGTCCTTGGCGACCGTGTCGGGGAGTGCTCCGTACGGACCCGACTGCACCACTCGCAGCCCTCGGACGTCCGCACTGATCTCCAGCCGGGCGGGCAGGTCCGTGCCGGCTGTTCTCGGCAGCGTCACCGGTTCGTCGAGGGTGCCTCCCGCCGCCAGGGTGAGGAACCACTGGTTCATGTAGGGCGGGCTGAAGACCGCCGCGATCTTGGACCGCACCAGGAAGAGGCCGCCCTGCCAGGAATGGGGGGCGCGCGAAGGACTGGTCCACAGGTCGCGGCCCGTGAGCAGCGACTCGGCCGCTCTCCGCAGGCCGGGCAGGTCGGCGACGGTACCGACGAACGCCTCCCCGAGCGCCTCCGCGGGAAGGAGCGGATCCGGCCGCAGCCGCTCGACGTCCGCGGGTTCGTGCACCGCCGTGGGGCGGGGAACCGGTGCCGGGTCGTGCCGGGTCACCTGTTCCGGGTGGCCCAGCCGCAGCGCTCCGGGGAACACCTGGACTCCCAGCACGTGCCGCTCCCCCTGTCCGATCAGGGGCATCAGCCCGCCGAGCGGTGTGGGTGCGGTGGCGACCGCGCGGTGCACCTCCAGTTCGGCGGTGAGCCGCACGTCGAAGACGGTGACGTGCGGGTGGAGGACGGTCACCACGGCGGTGTCCCGCTGGTCCGAGGTGCGGGTGCGCAGGCTGTCGGACCGGGTGACGGTCGGTCTGAGGCGGTCGGCGACCGCCCCGGACGAGAGCAGGTCGTACTGGTCGGAGGTTCCGGCGAGCGCGGCCCGTCCCTGACGGCTGGTTTCCGTGCTCTCGGAGCGGCTGTTCTCCCACGCGCGGGCGTGCACGCTCTCCAGGACGTGTTCACCCGGCTCCCTGCCGGCCGCGCGAGGGTCGAGCAGTTCCGCGGTGAGGACGAGCCGCGCCATCGAGGTGCTGTACGCGTTGCGGTCGGGAACCAGGATCGGCAGACCGGTGAGCATGGTCTCCAACAGGGCGGCGGTGCCCTGCCGTCCGGCCACCTTCCACAGCTCGGTCTCCACCGCCTCGGCGTGCTCCCGGGAGAGTAGTCCCAGCGCGCGCAGGCGCGGCATCACCCGGTGGACGAACGGGCCGAGATCGGGGGTACCGAGCAGGACGGAGTGGTCGAATCCGTCGCCGCGCAGCACGTTGGCGGGCGCCGGGGCGGTGGCACCGGCGGGATCGGCGGGTTCGGCGGCCCGGCCGGGCGATCCGGCGCGGCGCTCCACCAGACCGAGGGCGCGGGCGGACCGGGAGGGCAGCAGCGCGAGGCCCGGAGCCCGCACGGGGCGGCCGGTGACCTCGCGCTCGCCGTACCTGCGCGAGCCGTAGTCACCGAAACTCACCCGCGATTCCTCCCACCGGCGCACGGTGACCACGAAATCGGTGGGCGCCTGGGCCCACACGTGGTCGTCCATGGTGGTGTGCGTCCGGTCGCCGCGCCCGCTGACGGCACGTCCGCCGGTGACCGGGGCGCTGCGCCCGTAGCCGAGGCCGAGCTGGGTGGCGTCGTCGGATGCGGGCAGGTCGGTGCCGGCCGGCCGGCTTCCGGTGAGGGATCCCTCCGCGGTCGCGTCCCAGGCCATGCGGTCGCGGGTTTCGGTGTCCCTGACCTGGGCGGTGACCAGTGAGTGGTCGTAGTGGAAGGCGTGCGCGCTCTCCCCGATCGCGGTCAGCCCGGCGGTGGAGGCCCGGACCGAGACCTCCACCCGTCCCACCATCCGGAAGGTGCCGGCCGGGACGGGGCGGCTCCACACCGGGCGGGGCGCCGCGCCGAGGTCCTGGACGCGGGGGGCCAGCCCGGTCAGCGCGGCGCGCAGGGCGGCCTCGTCCGCCGGGTCCAGGGCCGGCACACCGATCTCCCTGAGGAGGGCGGCCGCTTCGGGATACAGGTGGTCGGTGCGGACCAGGTGCAGGGTGTCCCGGGGCAGCCGCTCCCCCACGGCCGGTGTCCAGGAACGAGGCGGCGCGGGTTCGGCGGTGCGCGGCACCCGCGCCACCGCCCCGCTGCCGTCCGTCCGGGATGCGAAGTCCAGGGTGGGGCGCGGCCGGCCGGATCCGTCCCGTTCCAGTGCCAGGTCCTCGGGCACGACGAGAGTCGCCCGGACCGTCACCGGAGCGGCCTCCGCGGGGGCGGCGGTCTCTCCGGCGGCCGGCACCGGGGTGGCGGAGACGCGGAGGACGACCGGGCCGTCGAATTCCGCGAGCCACGTCGATCCCCCGCCGAAGGCGCCGGCCGCCGAGAATCCGCCAGTCTCGTCGACCGTACCGCTCCAGCTCACCCCGGGGGTGACGCGACCGCTCGGTTCCGTGGCGGCGGAGTCCTCCGAGGTACCGCCGACCTTGATGCCGAGGCCCGCGGCGACCTTCCAGTTCCGCTGGGCGGAGGTGAGCAGGTCGAAGGATGCGCCCTGGACGACCTCGGTCTGGCCTCGGCGGGTCCGCGCGTAGGTGAAGTCCGCCTGCTCCAGGCTCGCCCGGACAGTGACCAGGAGGCGCTGTTCCGCGCCCGGGCGGCCGGGTTCGGGGCTCGTGAGCACGAGGGTGTGGCCGGGCCCGGTGAGCGGGTGCGCCCGCCCGGCCAGCGCGGCGGGGCTCAACGCCTCGGCCAGGGCGAGGTGGTTGGCGACGTGGTGCGGCTGCGCCACGTGGAGCGGACGGCGGCCGGTGGACGCGGCGGCCGGTGGATGCTGAGAGGCCGGTGGATCCTGGGTGGCCGGCGCGTCCTGCCAGGGGGCGCGGGGTGCCAGGTAGTGGGGGAAACGGCTGCGTACGAGGTCGAGCGCGCGGGTCAGCGCCTCCCCGGCGCCGTGCGGGTCGATCTCGGTGACGCGGCTGGTGGGCGGCAGCCATCCGTCGGCGGAGGGCGGCAGCGTCAGCACCCGGCCGGGAGCGGTACGGGCCGCGGTCTCCGGGTCCGCGGGCTGTGCCGGGAGGTGGGCACCGGCGGCCGGGGTGAGGTCCCCGAGGCGTTCCGCGTCGGCGATCGGCATCCGCACCCGCGCGGTGATCCAGGCGTGCGTGCCGGGGCGCCCGCTCAGCGACCCGGTCTCCACGCGGACGTCGTACTCGACGAGGGTGGTGGGCTCGTCGGTGTGGCGGATCCGGCGTACCTCGACGCTGTCGGCCTGCTGCCCCGGCCGGGTGTACTGCACCGAACGCTTGTACGTCGCCTTGGGCAGGGGCACCAGGGCCGGCACGCCCAGCGCGCTCCTCACCAGGGGAAGCAGGAAGCCGGTCCCAACGTTGGCGGCGTCGCCCTGGACGGAGGTCGCGCCCGCCGCGGCGGAGTGGACGTCCTCGACATCGATCCGGGAAGGCTCCGTACTGTCCGCCACGGCCCGGGGGTTGTGGAAGGTGGCGTCGGCCCGGACCGCGTCGGACCGTCCGTCGGCGGATTCCAGCCGCGCCGAGTGGAGACCTCCGGCGGTGGCGTCGAGCAGGCCCGACAGCAGGGTGTGGACTCCGGCGAAGGCGTTCAACGCCTCGAAGGAGGGCGCGAACGGATCGGCCGAGGACGGGCCGGCCGCGGCGAGCACCGCCGTCCGGTACGCCCCGGCTCCGGTGACCGAGTCGACCCAGGACAGCGCGGGGAGGCGCGACGCCGGGCCGACGGTGGTGGGGCCGGACGTGCCGAACCGGGCGTCCGCCTGATCGGGGACGGCGGCCCGGGAGAGGTCGGCGGTGCTCGTCCGGGGCTCGCCGGACAGCTCGGCCCAGAGCGCCGAGGTGGCGTGATCCGTGCCGGCGGGCCGGGGCAGGGCGCGTACGGTCTCGCGTGGATGGGTACCGACGAGGGCCCGCTCGACGACCGTGCGGGCGCGCTGCGGATCGTCCTGCCCGGGATGCCGGACCTCCAGGGCCACTTCCACGTCGTGGAGGAAGCGCACCGTACCGGGGTCGGACGCCGGCCGGACGGTACGCGTGGCGCTCCGCGCGGTCGAGGCGCTGTAGGCGGTCTTCTTCGAGTAACCGCCGAAGACCGCCTGCGTCCCGGAGACGATCCCCGACAGCGAGGACAGGGAAGAGAGCGCCTGGGTGATCGGCTGCGGCAGCGGGACGTTCAGAGCGTGGTCGACGGTCCGGTCCGCCGAACTGCTCTCCCCCCACGCCCTGGTCTGCCGGGCGGTCGGCCGCGGTCCGTCCTCCCGCGGCGCGTGGGTCCCGGCGTCGCCGACGGGCTCGCCGTCCGGTCCGGTGAGCTGGGTCCAGTCCGCGAGCCGCAGCCGCACGGTGACGGCGAACGGGGCGCCGGCCGGCCGCAGTACCGCGGTGTGCCCGCCGGCAACCGCCTCGCGCAGGACGGCGCCGGGGTCGGTGGCGGCGAGGTGGGCGTCGAGCAGCGGCTCGGCGGCCACTCGCGCTCCGCGCGGCAGGAGTCCCAGCACACCGTCGCGGACGGCGTTCCGCAGCCGGTCGTCGGCGAAGGAGTAGAACTCCCGGCCGGCGCCCTGGCGCCCCGTGTACTCCGGCGGCGCGAACACCGGGCCGGCCTCGCGCTCCACCGGTCCCGCGGCGTCGGGCCGCGCACCCTCGTCGGTCCGGGCGCGGTCGTCGGTCCGCGCGCCGTCGTCGGTGAACACGCCGGCGAGGTCGGGCAACGGGCGGGGCGGGCGCGGTTCCCGGACGACGGTGCCGAGGGGCGACTCCGGTTCGGGCGACGGCGGACGCCACACCGTGTCGAGCGGCTGGGCGACCGGCGGTGCGGGCTGCACGGCCGCGGGGTGCACGGCCGCGGACTGCTGGGGGCCGCTCGTACTCCCGCTGCCTCCGGCGCCGTCCTGGCCGGTGGTTCCGGTCGTCGGCCCGCTCCTCGCGCCGCCCCGCACCTTCACTCCCGGGGCGCGCAGCTCGGGGGTGTCGGCGGCCAGTCGGTCGGCGAGGTCACGGGCGGCCTCGGGGCCCTGGGCGTGCAGGCTTTCGGCGATCCGCACCACGGCGGCCCGCCGTGCCTCCAGCCGCGCCCGCACCTCCGGTTCCCGGCCGATCTCCAGGGGTGCGGCCAGCAGGCGCCATGCGGAGCCGGCCAACGTCCGCACCGTGTCGTCGGATACGCCGAGGCGCTCGGCCAGCTGCCGTACGTCCTCGGTGTCCAGTTCGGCCGCATCCGGTTCGGCGGCATCCGCATCGCCGTCCTGTGCGCCCTCCGGGCGGTCGCCGCTCCGCACCGCAGCCTTGCCCCGCTCGGCGGGCGCGGGAACGGCGGCGCTGCCGGAGGCCGTGGCCCCCTCCGCCGGAGACTCCGCCGCCGTGACCCCCTCCGCCGTGATCCCGGTCGTCGCGGTCTCCGGCGCCGCCGGAATCGTCGGCAGGGGCGGGGTGTCCATGGCACGCAGGACCATGGTGCCGAGCACCCAGCGGTCCTCCTTCGGGCCGGTGACGTGCAGGACGGCCAGCGCCCGGACCAGGTGGCCGGTCGTGGGTCCGGGCTTGCCCGCACGCGCGGGCAGTCCGTACTTCAGGTAGTCGCGCCGGTAGTTGTTGCCGCCGCCCGACTGCCCCTGCGCCCCCGCGTTCTGCGTGAACGGCGCGGCGACGACGACCCGGTTGGTGTCGTCGGAGGTCACCCTGGCCGTGTACAGGGAGGTGACCGACGGGGTCACCGTGGTCCCGGTGGTCGCCGTGTACGCGTCGCCGGACGTCCGGACGTCGTCCAGGGCGGTGTCGCCGGTGGCGAGGATCTGCTGGGGCAGCAGCCGCAGCCGTACGGAGGTGGTGGGGTGGGCTCCGGTACGTCCCGTCAGACGGCCCACCGCGACGGAGTCGAGCGTTCTGCCCGTGTCGCCGTCCCCCGGGCGCACCAGCCGGGAGAGCCGGATCATGAGGCTCTCGTCCGAGAACGAGGTGTGCATGCGGTCGGGACCGGCGAGCGCGGGGTCGACTTCGCGCAGGGCTCGCGCCAGCTCGGCGCCGGCGTCGAAGGAGTAGAGCGCGAACGGCCGGTCGGGCACCCAGTCCCGGCCGTCCAGGGCGTCGCGCACGGCGGTGGTCAGCCCGTCCAGGCCGATGACGACGGTGCCGGGGGGCGGGGCGGTCCGGTCGGCGGGGTCCCGCTCGAAGACGGCGGGCCGCAGGAGGGGCTCCGCCCGGTCCGTCCCGGCCGGCAGGTCGTCCCGGTCGAACCACAGCGTCGCCGTGGCGTCGGCCGTGGCGTGGTACTCGCGTGTCCCGAATCCGCCCAGGGTCGAGGCGACCAGACCCGCGACCACCCCGTTGGCCTCTCCGGACATCGGGCTGCTGCGCACGGTGACCCGGTACCGGTACGGCACCTGGAACTCGGCCAGTTCGCCGGAGCGCTGCCAGGCCCTGGTCTCGCGCTGGGACGTGGCGGAGGTGCCGACCGCGCTTTCGAGGGCCCCGGTGAAGGTGGTCTGAAGGCGCTGGCCCCCGTACTGCAGCACCGGCCGGGCCTCCAGTTGCCGGGCCCTGCTGTACGAGACGCTCTGCGACTGGACGCCCGGCTCGGCCAGGCCGGCGTTCCGTCCGCCGCCGTGGGCGGCGCTGTGGGTCAGCTGTGCGGAGTCGTCGACGCCGCTGCCCCGGATCTGGTCGAGGTCGGTTCCCGGCCTCGGGCGGGCGTTCACCTCCACCGTCACCAGGCGTGGGGCGAGCCCCAGCCGGCCCCGGTGCACGAAGTGCGTCGAGCCGGTGCCCCGGGGGCCCGCCCCGATCGGTACGCGCAGCCCCACCGAGGAGGAATGGTCGCTGACCCAGGAAGCGAGACCGGGCAGGTATCCGGCGTCCCCGGGCCGGGTCGCGCCGGGGGCGGCCTTCTCGATGGCGTCGAGGAGGTTCTGCCGGAACCGTCCGCGCGGGCCCTCCGGAGCGACGCCGATGACGGCGCCCTGACCGAGCTGGCCGGTGTCCCGGTACCACTGGGGCAGCATCAGCGTCCGGTCCGGGGCGGGCGGGGTGATCCCGGCCTGGGCCGCCAGCTCGGGGTGCTTGGCCAGGTCGCTCTCGGGGAGCAGGAACTCCACCGCGTCCGGCACCAGGAAGCCCACGGTCCGCACCGCGTGGGGGCGGGCCACCAGCGTCCCCGAGACCACGTTGCGCCTGCCCTGGCTGACCGTCACGCGGTAGGTGGCATCGGCGGTGAACCGCTGCATCCGGGTACTGCCGTGCGCGGTGACCCGGGCGTCCGAGGCGTTGTCCGAGTGGGTCGTGCCGACAGTGGTGGACGAGGTGTCGACGTACCGACCGCTCGGGAAGAGGGAGACCCCGGGATCGTAGGCGCCGCTGACGGTCACTCCGGTCTGTCCTCCGCCGCCCACCGACCGGGTGGAGGTGACCGTGTCCGACGCGTACAGCCAGCTCTCCATACTCATGGGGCCGGGGGCCTCCAGCCGGCGCACACCGCTCAGGTATCCGGTGATCTCCACCGAGACGTCCGTGCCCGTGACCAGTCCGAAACTGCCCGCACCTTCCAGGACCAGTCCGTCGCCGAAGACGGTCAGGGCGTTGGCGGTCAGCTGGTGGAAGGAGAGGGCGGACCGCAGGACCTGCTGGGCCATGCTGTCCTGGTCGGTGAGCGAGCCGCCCACCGTCGTCCGTGTCGTCCACAGCCAGGCCCCGTCGGCCATGCGCCGGGCCCGTCCCAGCGGGCCCACGGCGTCGGCGGAGGCCCAGATCTCGGCGGGGGTCCTGACCGCGGGCGCGGGCGCGGCGGCGGTTTCGCGCACGGAGTCGGCGGCCGCCTCGGCCGCGGGTGCGACGGCGGTCTCCGGCGCGGGCTCGCCGGTCCGCTCGGCGGGAGGTCCGGTCAGCGCCTCAGCGTCCCCCTCCGCCGTCGCGCCCTCGTCCTCCCCCTCCTCCTCCTCCTCGTGGAGCGCGGTGAGGTCGAAGAGGTCCTCGTCCCCTGTCGCCCTCCGGGGCGCGCCCAGCAGCCGGCTCACGACCCGGACCAAGGTGTCACCGCCCAGCACCCGGTCCACGAAGGCCGACTCCGGCAGCCGTCGCAGCACCTCGGGCGCGTCGTCGCCCGCCAGTCGCGTCAGTTCGTCCTCCGTGACCCGGACGGCGATGTGCGGCTCGTCGGTCAGCACCGAGTCGACCGACTCCGTGTCGGACGCCTCCGACGCGGAATCCTCCGACCCGGAATCCTCGGACCCGGAATCCGCCGACCCGTACGCGGCTTCGTCCGAACGGATCGAGGGGTCGGCGGCGACGGCTTCCCGTACGACCGGTTCTCCCACCGCCGGTACCGTCACCCCCGTTTCCCGTACCGGCGGTTCCCCCACGGCGGGCTCTCCCGCGACCGGCTCCCCCGCGACCGGCCCCTCCCCCGCGACCGGTTCCTCCCCGACCGCCGGGGACGCGGCCCGCGCGGGCGCGCTCACGGTCCGGTACGTGGGGACGGCCACGGCGAGGGTGCCCTCGGAGACGAGCGGGCGCGGCGCCGGGCCGTGGCTCCACAGCAGGTCGAGCCGCAACCGCACCGGGATCTCGAAGAGTTGCAGCCCGTCTCCGGCCGCGGTGGACAGGTACTTCTCCTGGCCGACCAGCGACGTGGTGGCGGTGGCCGTGGCGGTCGAACCGCTGGCGGTGTATTCCGGCCGCACTCCCTGCAACGGCAGCTGTCCGTGGAACTCCAGGGGGTTGCTGACCTCCCCCATGCCGGTCAGGGACCAGCCCATCGGAGTGACCTTGCGCCCTTCCTGGCCGGGGCGGTTGTAGCCGGACCAGTTGTTGGTCTGCAGACCGGGCAGCGACCGGGCGGCGGCGACCGGCTCGTCGTCCGTCCGTTCGGCGGTGAGCCGCACCTGGACCCGCTGCACGTCCCCGGTGCCGGGCACTTCCAGCCATATCGTGTGGCCGTTCTCGACCATCTCGTCGGCGGCGCCCCGCAGGGTCTGGGCCGAGCGGGCGTGGTCCAGGGCGCGGGCGTTGGCCAGCCACCGGGCGCGGGTGGCCGCGCCGGTCCACCGGCCGCTCGTGCCGGACGGCAGGAAGCCGTGCTCGCGCAGCCATCGCCCGGCCATGTCGTACAGGGGCTCGGCGCCGTCCACGCGCAGGGTCGTGGTCGAGATCCCGAGGGAACGCAGCCGCACCATCTCGGGCGGCAGCATGCGCGGTTCGGGCTCCACCACGCCCTCCAGCACGGCCCGGGACGGCACGCGGAACACCACCGGGTAGGCCGTGCGGCCCTCACCGTCGGCGCCCGCGTGCAGGGGGCTGGTCGCGGCCGGCAGGGCGACACCGCCCTTGGGCAGGACCAGCTGCATCTCGAAGGTGACCCGGCCCTCTACCTGGAACATCGGGCCGCCCGACTGGAGGGTCAGCGATCTGGTGAGGTCGCCGCCGGAGCCCAGGACGTACGAAACCTGCTGGCGGGCGCCGGCGTTCACCATGAGGGCGCCGCCGATGGGGGCGGTCACCGCGTCGCTCCGCGGGGCGGAGAGGCCCACCGTGAGGCGGAGGTCCGCGCCCACGGCGTTGGTGACGGTCGACTGCCCGACGACCCGGACGGTACGCACCACCTGGTGTTGCAGGTCCGCGGCGGGTGCGGTCGGGCCCGACCGGCGGCCGTCGTCGGCGAGGTCGGCGCGCACCCGGACGAAGCCCAGCGCGGAGCCGTCGGCCGCCAGCAGCAAGGGTGAGGCGTGCCAGCCGTTCAGCATCCTCGGCAGGGCGTCCCGCAGGCTGCGGGAGCCGAAGAAGCGTTGCAGATCCTCGCGGGAAGCCCCCGACATCGCACCCAGATGGTCCGCGAACGCCTGCTCCGCGGCGTGCAGGACGCGTTCCGGGTTCAGCACCGTCTCCACCCCGTACAGCGGTACCTCGTGCACCGCCGTCCGGAGCGGGGCGTGTTCCCGCTCGGCCGCCGCGCGCGCCAGGGCCGCGCGGTCGGTGGCGTCCGCCCCGCTGTCCGGGACCGCGGTGCCGGTCGCCTCGGACGTGTCGGTACGGGTGAGGTGCTCGGGAAACCAGACGGCCATCCGTTCCCCGGCCGGGCCCTCCTGATCCGTGGTCCAGTCGGCCGGAGCCGCGCCGTTGTCCACCCTCAGCTGCCACCGCATGCGGTACGCGTACGGGACCGCCCCGCCCGAGACGGTGACCAACGACAGGGCCTGCGCGGCGCTGACGACGCTCACCTGAGTCGACAACTGGTTGTGCACGAGGCTCACTTGGGGCTGAATCACGATCTGGCTGAGCACGCCCAGCGAGGGCTGCCAGACATGGCTGCCCGCGAACTGGAACGTGCGCAGGTCCGCCGTGCCGGCGGTGTTCCCCGTGTCCGAGTACCCGGCTCCCCAGCGCTGGACCCGGTTCGGCACCCCTTCGGCCAGCCCGTCGAGCAGTTCGGGTGCCGGTCTGGGGTCGCCGAGGCGCAGCCGTACCCGGACCGTCCGTGCGGTCCCCCGGTGGCGCAGGTGCAGAACCAGTCCGTTCTCACCGCGCACCTCGGACCACTCGTTGACGAGGTAGGAGGGGGTCAGCCGGACGCGGATCTGTTCGCGCAGGTCGGCGTCCTCCCCGAGGCTCCCCTCCAGCTGCCTGCTCAGCCGGTCCCGCAGCCAGTCGACCGTGCTCTCGGGCACCCGGCCGAGGCTCACCGTGCCCTGCACGCCGTCGAACTCCGCACCGTACGCCCGCACCGAATCGCTGATCGGGGCGGGAGCGTCCACCGCGTCACCGGCCGCCCCGGGCGCGGGGGCAGCGACGTCCGTCACCCGAGCCTCGGCCGCTTCCGCAGTGTCCGGGACGGGGGGCGCCGGTGCGGGGGTCGCCGGTGCGAGCATCTCCGGCGCGGGGTCGGTCTCGGTCTCCGGCGCGGGCACGGTCTCAGTCTCAGTCTCGGTCTCGACCTGGCCCTCCGGCTCGGGGACGGTCTGCTCCCCGTCCTCGGCCCTCCGCACCACCGGGACCCATGGGGCGTCCTGTACCGCGTCGGGGCCCTGTTCCCGGCGTTCCCGGCCCGCGAGGACACGGTCCAGGCTCGCCATGAGCCGGCCGGGCCGTTGCGGACGCGGCTCCAGAACGCGCTGCTCCAGTTCCTCAGCCTCCAGGTCCGTCACGGGACGGATGGCGGGGACGACTTGGTCACCCGGCCCGGCCTGACTGCTCGGCCCGGTCTGACTCGACCCGGCCTGGGGCCCCAGGAGCTCCATCTCCAGCTCCAGCTCCATCTCCATGTCCGCCGGTCTGCTCTGCTGGGCCCCGGCTCCGGGCAGGGCGCCGCGCGTCCGCGGCCCGCCCAGCTCCAGGGCACGGGCCCGGGCGGCTTCGGCGCCCCGGGTGTGCAGGACTTCGGCGACGTCGACGAGGTGCTCGTGGTGGGTCCGGCGCGCGCGTTCCGTCTCCGGGTCCGTGCCGATCAGCACGGGAGCGTGCAGGTGTCCGCCCGCCGTGGTGAGCAGCGCCTCCGCGGCGCGGGTGGTGATGCCGAGCCGCGCCCCCAGCCCCCTCGCTCCGTCCGCGCTGAAGCTCCCGGTGCCGCCCTGCTCCGGGACGGCTTCGTCGTCGAGTCCGGTACGTGCTTCGGGGTCCAGGCCCAGCGCGCGCAGGCGCTGCCGGGCCGCGACCAGGGCCTCTTCGCGGGCCGGGGCCTTCCTGTCCCGCGCCTGCGGTGCGGCGGCCTGGTCGGCGAGGGCCGCGTGGTACGCCGAGAGCGCCTCCGCCAGCCGCGTCAGGTCGGGGTCGACCGCGCGCGGGTACGTCTCGGTGGCCGGCCGGGTCGCGGCGGCGGCGGGCTCCCTCTCCCTGCCCTTGCCCTTCTCCTTCTTTCCGGTGGCCTTCGGTTGGTCGTCGCGGTTCTCGGCCGAGTGTGCCGTCGCCCGTTCCACCCGTTCCACCGAGGCGCGCAGCGCGGGCTCGTTCCGTACCGCGCCGATGTCCATCGGGCCGGCCGTGTAGTGGCCGCCGTAGCCGTCCCACGTGTAGTCGTTGTTCTGCCGGGACCGGCTGATGGCGTACACCAGGGTGTCGACGTGCCCGTCCTCGGCGAGGACGTACGCGAACGAGGCGCCGCCGCTGCCGCCGTCCAGGTGGATGTGGAGGGCCTGATGGACGGCGACGGGGCGTTGCCTGTTCTGTGCCTCCCTCGGGCTCCTTCGCCCCTCGGCGACCTCGGTGAGCAGGGCAAGTTGGGCGGGGGTCAGCGCCTCCGCGCGGGCCTGCCGGGTGTGCAGGAGCCGTCCCGCGCTCTGGTCCCAGGTTTCGGGACGGTGCGGCTGGAATGCCGCCAGCCGTTCCGCGACGCGTTCCGTCTCCCGTGCTGCCCTGGCCGCGCGGGAGGCGGCTTCCCGGTCCCAGGCGCCCTGCGCCAGCTCCCGGATCCGCTGGTGGAAGTCTCCCTCCACCACCGCGCCCAGCCGGTCCAGCCAGGCGGAGAAGTCGGTGTCGAAGGCGGTCAGCGCGGCTTCGCCGGAGGCGAGGTAGGGGGCGAAGACGTGGTCCTGCCAGTCGGCGGGGTTCAGCGTCAGGTCTTCGAGGACCGCCGGCGCGCCCAGCATCAGGGGGAGCAGTTCCGGGTTGCGGCCGATTTCGGCGGCGATGGCGGCGCCGCGGGGCGCGAGGAGCAGGCCGGCGGCTTCGGGCACCGAGGTGAGCGCCTGCGCCCATACCGACGGCTGTTCGGTCCCCGGGGCTCGTACGGTGACGGCCGCCCTCGCCGCTCCTCTGCCGTTCTTCCGGCCGCGCCGCGCCGCCGTTCCCACTCCCGGTCGCGCGGTCTCCTGCGGCCGTGCCGCGGCGGGGGCGGGGGCGGGGGCGGCGGCCCGGGGCAGCGCGGCCAGCAGGCGCTGCCCGGTCGGGTCCTCGGAGAGCCGGTCGAACTCCGCTCCGTCGCGTGCCAGTCGGCGCAGTTCTCCGCCGGTTCCCTGCGACTGGAGCGCGCGGTCGCGCAGGGCCGCGGTGGTGAAGAACCGGTCGGCGAACCGCGGGGTGTCGTCCAGGAAGCGGGTGAGGTCGGTGTCGGTGAGCAGCCGCCGCAGCTCCTGGGGGTCGGTGCCGGCCAGCACCGAGGGGTGCTCGGCGAACCGGCGGAGCAGCGTCTCGCGGGGGGCGAGCCGGCGCACCAGGCGCGGGGCGAGGGCGTCGGCGAGCGGCTGGGACGCACGGGCCGCGCGCCACAACGGGCTTTCCTCCACAGCGTGTTCCACCAGGCCGTGGCTGCGCAGCAGGGCGCCGGCGAGCCAGGGGGCGTCCCGCAGGTCGTGCCCGATCCTCGGGTCGGTGGCCGTCGCGTCGGTCAGGCCCCGTACCGCTCCGAGCGCGGTGACCAGGGCATGCCCGAGGCCGTCCCCGGTGACAGCCATAGCATGCGCCAACTCAGGTTGCGCGCGCAGCAGTTGATGGAGGGACTCGCGCTGCGGGCCGCGCTCCAGCAGGCGTGCCAGTTCCGGGTCGGCGGCGAGCGCGTCCACGACGGCGGGGGCCCGCAGTGCCGTCTCCAGCAGTTCGGCGGAGGCGAGGACCCGCCCGGTGTGGTCCGGGTGGCGCTGGAGCGCGCGCAGGAGTTCGTCGTCCGACAGAAAGCGTCGGAAGTGCGCCACGCCGCTGAACGCCTCGGGGTGGGCGGCGATGGACTCGCTGACCGCCGGGAAGCGGCGCAGTACCTGTGCGTACGCCGGTGTCGCCGCGACCGACCGGGCCGCCGGGAGCCCGCTCAGCACGGCCCGTACGACCGCGGTGTCCTCGTCCCTGCCCGTGTGGAAGGCGACCAGTTCGGCGGCGAGGGAGGGGGTCGACAGCAGCAGTTCGGCGACGCGGCCGTCGTCGGCAAGGACCCGCGCCACGTCGTTCCGCTCCTCCATCAGCTGTCTGAGGTGGGGGTCGCTGGTCGCGACGGCGTGTTCGCGCGGGCGCTGGAGCATGAAGCGGACCAGGTCGGGTACGGCGACGAGTCGCCGGACGAGGTCCGGATCACCGGCGAGCCGGCTGACGGTGCCGCGTAGGAGCGTGTACGCGTAGAGGGAGTCGTTCGTCCGCAGCGCCGCCGTCAGCGACGGATTGTCGCGGAGGAGGACGAGGACCGAGGCGTTGGGGTCGTGGACGGTCGCGAGGAGCCTGGGCCGCGCCACCAGCATCTCGGCCAGCTCCGGGTCCTGGAAGAGCATGGCTCCGGCGGCGCGGCTGCCGCGGGCGGCGGCGAGCAGCGTCCCGTTGCCGCGGACGAGGTCGTCGACGGCCAGGAGAGCGGCGAGCCGCTCATCGCTGCCGGGTACCTCGGCGGTGCGCCGGAGTTCCGCACGGGCCGTGTCCGGCGCCAGGTGCCACAGTCCGGCCCAGCGCGCGTCGTCGGCATGCAGGCGGACGCCTTCGGGCGACAGCACGGCGTCGCCGCCGTGTGCCGTGACGAGGTTGGCCAGTGCGGTCGTCCATGCCTTCGTCTTCTTCTTGCTCTTCTTGGCGTTCTCCGCCCTGCGGGCCTCCACGACGGCAGCGACCCCGGTCCGAAAGGCCTCGGTGCCGAGCGCGTCGACGAGCGCGGGGCGCGCGACGGCCTCGCGGAAGACCTCGGGCGCCGAGGCCAGCAGACTCAGCAGACCGCTGTCGACGTCGAGTCCGCGCAGCAGTCCGGGCGAGTGGAAAAGGGCGCGCCAATGAGCCACGGGAAGCTGGAAGTTGGGCCGGGACGCCAGCTCGGTCAGTACCCGCGGACGGGCGTGGAGTCCGGCCACCGCGTCGGTGTCGACGGCGTCCAGCACCCGCCGGTCGTACCGGGCGAGGCGGAGCAGCGCGTCGCTGCGGAACAGTACGTCGAGCAGCCGCTGCCGGTCTTCGACGTACAGCAGGTCGGGGAAGCCTTCGAGCCCGTAGTGGGTGAAGATCCGCTCGTCGGTGGGCCCCAGCTCCCCGTACGCGCGCAGGTTGCCGAAGTCGGGTGAGCCCGGGGACTGGTGGTCGAGGAGCAGGCTCATGGCGGGGTTGGCCCAGGCCATCCGTCCCACGAGCGGGTCTGCCCCGGCGGCTTCGGTGAACGCGATCCGCGGGTCGCCGGGACCGGCCTCCAGGAGGCTCGGGGAGTGGCCGAGCCAGAACCGCAGGACCGGGTGGCGCAGGGCGGCCTTGAGGACGTACGGGGCGAGCAGCGGCGAGTTGTCCCGTACGAGGGGGCGCAGGGTTTCGGCGTCGGGCCCCAGCAGGCGGCGGTACTCGTGGGGGTCGGCCAGCAGGTCCGGGTGGAGCAGCAGTGTCCGCCGGAGGTCGGCGTCGGCCCGCAGCTCCAGGGCGAGGAGGGGCTCCACCGTCAGGGCGGCGTCCAGGGCGGGCAGCGCGGCCCGCAGGTCCGGCAGCGAGACCGTGTCCCCGGTCGACGGCCTCGGGGTCCGTGTGGTGGGGCCTCCCCTCTCGGTCCGGGTCACGGGTGCCGCCTGCCGCACCGCGTCCAGCAGGGCGTGTGCGGGTACGGCGTCGAAGTGGGCGGGGTCGCGGGAGAGGAGACCGGCGACGGCGGGGTTGTCCACCGCGGCGGTCACCAGGCGTGGGTCGGCGCCGAGACGGTTGGCGAAGTCCGGCGCGTCGGAGAGCACGTCGATCAGCCGCGCGTCGCGTCCCAGGACGTCCAGCAGACCGAGGTCGCGGGTCACGGCCGCCAGCAGGTCCGGTGCCCGCAGCAGGAGGTCCGTCTGGTCGGCGTGGGTCTGCAGACGCGTGCGCAGTTCCCGGTTGGTGTACAGGGCGGCGACGTCGATCTCCGCGTCGGCCTCCACCCGGGCGAAGACGGCGGAGGTCAGCGTCTCCTCGCGGGCGAAGGACCGTGCGCTCTCGGCCGTGCCGGCCAGTACTGCGGAGGCCAGATCGGGCAGGAGGGCCACGAGGTCGGCGACGATCTCGGAGGACGAGACGGCGAGGATGTGGGAGGTCCGGCCGTTGAGGACGGTCGCCACTTCGACGGCGTCGAGCAGGTGCGCCGCGTCGGGAGACCTGTTCTCGATCGCCTCGACCAACTCGCGCCTGCCGTCCGCCGAAGGGGCCAGCTTCGCGTCCAGATGGCTCGGGCCGAGCGCGTACGCGGCGAGCGTCATGGAGTCCAGCGCGCCCAGTCTCCGCAGCAGCTCACCGGAGCCCGACAGCACGTCCAGGTGCTGGGGACGCGCCTGGAGGATCGTGCCGAGTTCCGGCCGGCGGACGATCGCCTTCACCACGTGCAGGTGGGCCGGGTGCATGAGCGCGTCGACGAGCTCGGTGTGTCCGGGGGCCACCCAGGTCGCGTCGGCGGCGGCCATCCGCGCGAGGTCCGCGGCCGGCCAGTCCTCGTGCCAGGTGCGGGCGGCGGACCTGTTCAGGAAGGCGGCCAGGGCGTCGGCCGGAACCGCGGACCGCTCCCCGCCCCGGGAGGCGGCCCGGACCGCTTCCCGGGCCGCCTCGCCCAGGAGCTGGGCGTCGGGGGCCGACCGGGCGGCGGAGTCCGGAGCCCCGTGCGGAGCACCTGCCCGCAGCGCCGTCTGCTCGGAGCGGATGCCGGGCGTCGCCGCGGCGAGCTCGTCCGCCAGGTCCTCGGCGTCCGTCTCCACCAGGGCCCTGGTCCATGTCGGGCCGTCGGACCGGCCGAGCACCTCCATGATCCGGAACCCGGCGTGCCGCTGGGCCTCCCTCAGCGCGGCCGTCTCCGGTTCCGTCCCGATCAGCACGGCCGGCCGGAGCAGGACCATGGCGTGCGTCCACCGGCTCTTCAGGGTCTCCGTGTCGGACGCGGCCCGCAGACGGTCCACCAGGTCCCCGCCCACGCCCGGCGCGAACGCGGACCGGGGTCCGGAGTCCCAGTCCATCTCCGGTCCGAGGTGCTCGCCCCCGCCGCTCCGGCCGGCGCCGGACGCCGAAGGGCCCGCTTCCCGCGAGGTGTCGGGAACAGGACCCGGGGCGGAGATCCTGGGGGCCCTGCGGGAGCGTCCGGAACGGGCTCCGCGGCTTCCCTCCGGGTCCAGGGCGCCCAGGCGGGCGGCGGCCAGGCCGGTGGTGAAGGGGTCGGGGCGGGCGGCATCGTGGTCGGCCCAGGCGGAGGGGAGCTTCTGCGGCGCCCACAGCGTCTCGTAGGCGTCGAGGAAGTCGCGACGGAAGTCGCCGCCGAGAGCGGTGAACCGGTCGTCCTCGATCCCGCGGTCGCCCCGCAGCGCCTCGAAGGAGCGGGCGGCTCCGTGCAGGGCGGTGCCTACGGTGGACTCGAAGGCGAAGTGCGCGGGGAGTGCCCGGGCCTCCGCGGCCAGGACTGCGTCCCATCTGCGCCCGAGGGCGTCTTCGTCGTCGAGGACGAAGGTGTGGCGCGGGTGGAGGACGTCGAACGCCGACCGAAGGCGTTCCTCCAGGCCGGCCCGGACGCGAGCGGTGTCGGCTTCGCCGAGAGGCCGGTCGCCGTGGGCCTCACGCCACTGGGGAAGGTGCGCGGCCAGGAGTTCGTCGGCGACCGCGCCGATCCGGTCGCGGGCGTGCCGGACGGTCAGCCAGGTGTGCAGCCGCTCGGAGGCCGCCAGTTGCCGGTAGGCCTCCTGCCAGTGCTCCGCCCGTTCCTGCGGCCCGAGCCTCTCCGTCTCGGCCAGCACCTGATCGAGTCGCTGGTCGACGACGACGGCCATCGTCACCCCGAGTTCGGCGACGAGCTTCTGGCTGGGTGCGCCGAAGTCCACCGGGAAGCGGCCGAGGAACGCCGCGTCGGTGCGGGGGCCGGCTTCCGCCCAGGAGGCCACGGCCTCCCGCACGTCCTGCTGGACGCGGACGATCTGGTGTTCCCGGACCGCCTGTTCGGCCAGTCGCAGCGGCAGCCCGCGCAGCACCGCGTCCAGCCTGGCCCGCCTGTCGATCGACGCGGCCCGGTCGTCGGTGTCCGCGCCAGGGCGCTCGAACCGGTCGAAGACGTCGTTCAGCACGCTCCGGGCGTCATGGAGCACCCGGGCCCGCCCTGGTTCGGAGACCGGGGTGCCCTCGGCAGCGAAGGCGGACAGCAACTGCTCGTGGGCGGCGGCCGGGGCTTCCTCGGTCGCGGTCAGGGCCGTGGCGCGTCCGGCACCCCGGTGGCCGGGGAACGAGGCGACAGCCGTCTCGAAGGCGGGGTCGAGCAGGAGGAGGTGAAGCCGCCGGTCGAACTCGTTCGGCAGCGGCGCGATCATGTCCCGTAGATCGCGGACCGCCTGCCGCACCGTCCCGTCGAGGGTGCGTTCCGGGTCGATGCCCGTGAAGGAACGGTCCACCAACCGGCCCACCCGGTCGTGGAATTCGGCGGCGAGCCGGTCGTGGACCGCTCCGGCCGTCACCGGGTCCGGCTCGAAGGATGTCCCGGACCCGTCCGTCAGCCCGCTTCGCACGGAGGCGTCGAACGTCTCCTGCCACCAGGTGCGGAACGTGCGCTCGAACGCGGCCTGCGCGTGGTCGAGTCCGCGCTGCCGGACCGCCGCCACGGTGAAGGCGTCCTGGACCGTCCGGACGGCCCCGGCGGTGTCGGAGGTGTCGGAGGCGACGGCGGAGAGCCGGGTGCGTTCCGTGCGGACCTGCTCGCGGACGGCGGTCAGCTCTTCCTCGGTCAGTACGGAGGTCTTGTCCCGCGCCCACACGCGGAATGCCTCGTCGAAGGTGGCGGCGTCGACGGGGTCTTGGGCGGGCGTGCCGGGGGCGCTCTCCCCTTGCTCTCCGGCATCGGCATCGGCTCTGTCCACGCCTTCGGCCGTGTCCGACCGTGCCAGCAGTTCGGCGTACCGCTGGTACAGGGTCCGCTGGGCGTCCTGCCAGGCAGGGGCCCGCCAGTCGTCGGCGTCGGCGTACGCCGGGGGCGCGACCAGCCCGCCCGTCGGGGCGGCGGCCCGAGCGGCTTCGACGGTACGGACGTGCTCCTCGCGCAGGCTCTCGACCCGGGTCCGGGCCCACCGGACGGTCTCCGCGTTCTCCATCCGTACGGTGCCCGGGGGTTCGTCCGCGAACGGCGCGACACGGTCGAGTTCGGCGCGGTGCCGGGCCTCCGCCACCTGCCGCAGTGCCTGGACCTGCGCGTCGTACCTCGCCACTGCGGCTTCGCGCGCCTCGGGACCGTACCGGCCGAGCCGCTCGACCACCGGTGCGTGGAGGGCCAGGCGCTGCTGTTCGTACCAGCCGCGCACCTCCTCGCCCCAGGCGCGGTCGGCGCGGAACCGGTCGGCGTGCTCGAAGAACCGGCGCGTCCGTTCCACGGCCTCCGGGGCCAGGCGGCGCTGGTGCGCCGCGGCCCGGCGGACGTTCTCGTCCAGTTGCCGCAGCCGCTCCTGGCGCTCCTCGGCGTCCTCGACGGCCAGTGCCAGGGCCCGTTCGGCGGCGTACTCCTGACGCAGGACGTCGAGCTGCCGCTCGTACCAGGTGCGCTCGGCGAGCGTGCCCAGTCGTTGCCGGTACGCGAATCCGTCGTGCGGACTCCGGCCGGTCCGGGCGTGGAGCGCGCGGTCGAAGGCGGCGTGCGCCTCGCGGTCCGCCGTCCAGGCCGCGTGGGCGTCGGCGTACCGCTGCCGGAACTCCCGCACCGTCTCCGTGCGGGGCGCCCGCGCCTCGGCCGTCGCCCCGTCGGCCACCAGGTCCTGGAACTGGGCCGCCAGTCCGGCCGCGGGCGCAGAGGTGGTGAAGCCGTCGGCGCTCGCGAGAACGGCGGGCACCACGGTGGCGACCTCGCGGTGGAAGACCTCGCGGGCCGCCTCCCGTGCGGTGACGGCCTCCCGGGCGGAGACGAGCCCGGCGTCCAGCTCCCGGAGCGCGTCGACGCGGGCGGGTGTCAGCTCGGCCGGTGCCGCGGTGGCACGGTCCTGTCCCCAGGCGTCGGCGAACCTCTCCCGCACGGCAGTGACCCGCTCCGCCGCCTCGGCGCCGCCCAACTCGCGGAATGCGGAGAACCGTTCGCCGAAAACGGTGTAGGCGTGGTCCCTGCTCCCGACGGCGGCCCGCAGGTCATCCGGTGCCTGCTCCGGGCGGGCCGCCAACTCCTGGACCTGGAGCTGGGTGGCACCGTCCGCGTCCCGGTCCGAGGGGCCCGGAAGATCACCGGGGCGGGTGTCCTCCCGATAGGGGGCGCGGTCGATCTCCCACCGAGCCAGGTCCAGGACCCGGGCCGGGTCGCTCTCCCAAGCCCGGTACGCGCTGTCCTCCTTCCGGGCCGCGTCGGCGAGGTCGTTCCATTCCTGCCGCGTCCTGTCGATCAGCCGAGTGCGGGCTCCGGGCAGATCCTCCCGGGGGACGGAGCGCGGGAGGTCGGCCCACTCCCGGGCGAAGCCCGACCCGAGTGCCTCCACTTCCTGTTCGTACTCCGCGCGCACGCGCGCCGTGCGGATCTCGCCGGGCGCTGCCCCGGCGTCCCTCACGAAGTCGCGCAGTGACACGTCCCTGTTGAGCAGGGAGTCGAAGTTGGCGGCCATCTGCTGCCGCCGCTCCCTGCCCTCCTGCTCGGCCCGTTCGCGCTCGACGGCTGCCGCCGCCTCCCCGCGCCGACGGTCCGCCTGCTCGATCTCCTCGCGCAGGGCGTCCCACTCGGAGCGGACCGTGCTGCCGAAGGTGTCGCCGTCCTCCCGCTCGCGCGCCAGCCAGCCGTCCATGTCACGTGCGTCGGGGCCGTAGACGTCGTGGTAGCGGCGCACCCAGTCACCGCGGAACCCTTCGCCCAGCCGGTCCCGGGTGGCCTCCTCGACGTCGTACCGGTACTCGGCGCGTTCGGTCAGCTCTCCGCGCCGGGTGGTCAGCCGGGCGAACTGCTCGCCGCCCTCGGTCAACGCCCGTTCCAGGCCGTACTCCAACCGCAGCCGGTGCGGCATCGACTGTTCCAGCGACGGCAGATACCGGTGGAAGAAGGCGGCCTCGCCGGCCGCCACCCGCTTCGGTTTCCAGGTGCCGTTCCCGGCCCGGCCCGCCAGCTCGCCGAAGTCCCGGGTGACGTCCTGCCGCAACTGCTCGCGGGCGCGCCGGGCGTGCGCCCCGTCGACACCCAGCCGGTCGAAGCGCACCTCCGCCCCCTGCAGGGCTCGCTCCAGGGCGACCTGGTACTCGAAGCGCGTCGGCAGTTCGTCGAGGAGCCGGGCGTGGGCCCGCCGCATCCGGAAGGCGTACGACTTCCAGTCCTCGGGGGTCAGGTCCCGTCGCTCCCGGCCGGCCAGGAACTCCTCGCCCCGGGCGGTCAGTTCCGCGCCGTGGGCCGCGGCCACCGCGGCGGTGTCCACCGTCTCGGCCTCGATCCGCTCCCGGCCGGTGGACCGCATCCACCTGGCGTGGGCGGCCTCGACCCGCCTGTCGGCCTGGGCGCGCCGGGACTCCTCGGCCGCTGTGGCCCGCAGCCGCGCCTCCCAGCGGGCGGCCAGATCGTCCATCCCCGGCGCGAGGGCCTCGCGCCGCTCCACCCACTGCTCGAAGGGCGTCCGCCGGGTGGGCGGGCCGTCGCCGCCCGGCAGCACACGGGTGACGCTCTCGAAGTCGGTACGGAAGTCCTGGCGGGCCCGGTCCGTCCACAGGCCGATCCGCTCGACCGTGGCGATCCCGTCCTCGGCGCCCCGCGTCAGACGCTCCTCCACCCGGGCCGCCCCGACGGCGCGGTCGAAGATGCGTTCGGCGGTGACCTCCAGCTCCAGACGGGCCCGCAGACCGCGTGCCAGGTCCCGTGTTTCGGCGCGCAGATCGTCGTGCAGCCGCGGCCAGTCGAGCGGTTCGGCACGGGTGCCGTCGCCGGCGGACCGCTGTTGCTCGGCGAGCCGGTTCACCTCCGCCACCACGTCGTCGGCGAACGCCTCACGGGCGCGCGCGACCGCGGACCTCGGCAGCTCCGACAGGGCCGTCAGGTACCGCGCGGCCCGGAGCCCGCCGGGGGGCGCCGACATGCCCTCGTCCCGCAGCCGCGTCTCGAACTCCTCGAACGTCTCCCGGGCGGACTCCCGCGCCAGGCGCACCGCGGACTTGATCTCGAAGTCGTCGCGCAGCCCGGCGGACAGTTCGTCGAACCGCGAGCGGAACTCCGCGAGGGAGATGTCACCCCGCTGGTACGCCTCCGCGTCGGGTTCCCAGCGCGCGTCGAACCAGCTCTTGACCTCCTGGCGCCGCGCTTCCGCCTCCGCCCTTACGGCCGGCGGGAGTTCACGGTCGTTACCGAGCACCAGGAAGGCGTCCCGGGTCTCTGACTGCACCACGCGGAACCGCGCGTCGGCGGGGTCGGCCAGGACGAAGGGGCCGTCCTCGGAGGTCCGTTCCACGCGGGGCGGTGCCGAGGACGTCCGAAGCGCCTGGACATCCTGCGCCGATTCCTCGTCCGGGAGCGCCCGTTCGGGAAGGCGGTGCACGGGGTTCGGGTCGTCCAGGTACGCGGCGAACGCCTCCGCCACCCGCCGCTCCGCCATCTCCTCGACCTCGAAGCGGAAGCGGTAGCGGTCGGTCACCTCGTCCTGGGCCCGGCGCCAGGTCGCGCCGAGCAGCGGGTCGTCGTCCCGGAAGACGTAGGACCCGCCGGTGTGGGCCGCCTCCGCGGTCCCGGGGGGAGAGGGCTCGGCCGACTCGGCGTCCCCGGGCCTGCCGCTCGGTGGGAGGGCGCCGTCGTCGGCCTCGTCGCGGGGGCGTGCGCTCTCGTCGGCCTCGTCCCGGGGACGTGCGCCCTCGTCGGCCTTGTCGGCCTCGTCCCGGGGGCGTGCGCCCTCGTCGTGGGAGGCCCGGTCGCTCGCGCTTCCGTCTTCTCCTCGCGCGCTTCCGTCTTCTCCTCGCCCGGGAGGCGTGTCGTCGGAGGTACGCGGAAGCGGCGCACCGTCCGTGCCGGCTTCGACGGTCCCGGTCCGGTGCGCCGGGGCGCCCCTGGGCGGTGTCCGGCTCTCCGGTCCCCCGTCGCCGCGCGCGGTCCCCGGGGCGGGGTCGGCCAGGGTGGTGGTCCGGGGGGCCGGTGCCTCGGTACGGGGCTCGCCCGCGCGGGTGACCGTGGCGGTGGACGGACCCGGCTGGGCCGCACCCGGCTGCCTGGGAGGTGCCGTACCGGGCGCGGGCGCGGTGGTGTCCTGTCGTCCGGTGGCGGCCGGTGCGTCGGGACGCCCGGCGCCGGCTGTGTTGGTCGCCGGTGCGACTGCCGGTGGGGCGGTTTTCTCGCGCGTCGTCACCACGGGGTCAGGGCCGGCGGACCGGACCGGCGCCGCGTCGGCCCCGACCTGGTGCGCGGACGTGGTGCCCGGCGCGGGTGCGACGGGGTCAGGGTGCGCGGACGTGGTGCCCGGCGCAGGTACAACGGTGTCAGGGTGCGCGGACGTGGTGCCCGGCGCAGGTACAACGGTGTCAGGGCGCGCGGACGTGGTAGCCGGCGCGGGTACAACGGTGTCAGGGCGCGCGGACGTGGTGCCCGGCGCAGGTACGACGGTGTCAGGGCGCGCGGACGTGGTGCCCGGCGCGGGTACGACGGTGTCAGGGCGCGCGGACGTGGTCGCCGGCGCGCGTACGACGGTGTCAGGGCGCGCGGACGTGGTCGCCGGCGCGGGTACGACGGTGTCAGGGCGCGCGGACGTGGTAGCCGGCGCGGACGTGGGGGCGGGCGGCGCCGACTCACCGCCACGGTTCACGGTGGCCCCCGGCTCCGTGGGCCGCGCCGGGACGGTCGCGGCTCCCGGGCCCGTGGCCGAGGCTGTCGAGGCTGCTCCGGGCTCCGGGGCCCTGACCGCGGCGGCCCCGTCGGCCGGGCTTCCGGGCGCGGTGGTCCCGGACTCCGGTCCCCTGGCCACCGCGGTCGGCCCGGCCTCGGGCCCTCGGGCCACGACGGGCTGCGCGCGGTCGGGGGTTCCCGTCGCGGCTTCCCCGTCCGCCGCGGCGGTCACTGTCTCCGGTCCGGCCGAGGCGCGGGGCGCCGCTTCGAAGCCCGGCAGTCCGTCGCCCGCCGGCCGCGTGGTCCCGGCGCCGTCGCCGGTTGCGGTCACGGCACCGGGGCGCGCCTCGGGCGTACCGGCGGGGGTGCCGTCACCGGCCCTTGTCGCGGCCGGAGTTGGCGTTCCCTCGTTCTCGGCCGTCGCCGTCGCCGACCCCGTGGCCGTACGTCCGTCCTCCCCGGGTCCCGTACCGGAGCCTTCGTACGGGCCCGCGACCGTACGCGTGCTCGTGCTCGGAGCCGGCGCCCCGTCGGACGCGCGGGCACCCCCACCTGTCGTGCCGATGACGGGCGCGGGGCCGGGGTCGGCCGCACCCGCCGCCGTGCCGCTGCGAGGAGCACCGGTCGTGCCTCCGGCGGCGCCCGTGGTGCCGGGCCCGGAGGTTGTGCCGGTGGCGACCGTCAGTGGATCGACGACCGACCGGCCCTTCGGTCCCCCGGGCCCGGTGAACGTCGATTCGTCCGGCGCCTTGACCAGGTCTGCCACGTCGGGGACGACGCCGGCCGGGTCCTTCCCTCGGGTCCCGCCGCCCGTGCCCGGCGTCCCCAGGGCGGCTCCCGCCGCACCGCCGAGGAACGCCAGTCCCAGATCCATCTCCCCACCGATCGCGGCGTTCGCCGCCGCGCCGCCGACGACGCCGGCCGTGCCGCCGATCAGGGTTCTACCGATCAGCGAGTTCGACGCGCGGGGCGCGACCACTCTGCCGAGTCCGGACAGGGCGCCGAAGGCCGCGCCGCCGATCGCGCCGCCGATCGCCATGTCCTTGATGGCGTTCGGGTCGAGCTTCTTGCGGTGTCCCTCCAGGATCTCGATCGCCTGGAGCAGCGTCTCCAGGCCGGTCATCATCCCGGCGCCGACCGCCGTCGAGAGCAGCAGACGCCGCAGGATCGCCATGATCACCGCGCGTACGCCGGTGATCAGCGCCGGTACGGCGGCCAGGCCGAACAGCGAGTTCGCCAGGAACGCGAGCTCGACCAGCATCCACGAGAGCATCGCGATCACCAGGTTGGTGGCGTGCTCGACCTGGAGGGCGAAGTCGTCATGCATGATCTGCATGTTCTCCGCGGCCTGCGCCAACCCGGGCAGGGTGGTGTTCAACTGCCGCATGTAGTCGGTGAACGCCTCGGCGGGATCACCCGTGATGTGCCCCTGGACCTGGGCGTTGGCGGCGTTGACCTCGCTCACCATGCTCTGGACTCTTCGGCCCAGATCGGCCCAGATCTCTCCCTGGCGGCGCAGCCCGGCGGGGTCCGCCTCGGGCAGTTCCGTGCCGGTGAGGTAAGCCGCCCAGCGGAGCGGCTCGGGAGCACCTGCCACTACCGGCGACCTCCGCCGTTGCCGCCGCCCTCGTTCAGCTGGGAGTTCAGGCGCGCGGTCAGGGTGGAGGCGTTCCGCTCGGCGCCGTCGAAGACGGCGACCATGGAGTTGAGCCCGTCCCCGATGGAGGTGACGAGCCTGCTCAGGGATTCCAGGCCCTCTCCGAGCTCGGCGGCCAACGGGTCGCGCTTCGCCGCGAACTGCCGGCCGAACTTGTCGTTCCCCTCCGGCGACATCGAGTTGAGCTCACGGAGCGTGCCCTGGACGAACACCAGGAGCCGTTCACCGAGGGGCCCCAGCAGGTCCGCGCCCTTCTGCAGCCCCTCGGTGTCGACACGGGTGACCTGCGGCATGTGCGCTCACTCCTCGGGCGGGGTCGGTACGGGCACCGCGTCCGCCGGGGGGCGCGATGTGGGGCGTGGGGCGGGAGCAGGGGTCAGTTGTGCGCGATCTTCGGCCCGTCCGCGGAGTCCGGGGCGATGCGCCCCTGCTCCACGTACTGCCGTACCGCTTCGGACATGGCCGGCTCCGGCGGCATGAGCCGTTTCACGTCGGCCGTGCCCCGCAGCAGGTGTTCGGCGTCCAGCCCCTCGGGCAGATGCGGTGCCATGACCTGTGCCAGTTCGGCGGTCGCCTTCGCCCGCGCCTCCTGGACGGTGGAGAGCACCAGGTCCGCCAGTTCCTTCGGCGTCAACCGCCGGTAGGCGCCGGTCGGGAACTCGACCGAGGTCAGCTCGCCCTGCGGGCCGACGGTCACCTTCATGGCCTGCGCCTTGGCGGTCGCCGTGCCGGACACCTCGCGCATCCGGCGCTGCATGTCGTCGATCTGCGCCAACTGCGTCCGGTAGGTCTCCTGCAGTTGCTCGATCTGTTCGTCGAACGGCGTGGACACCCGCTCACTCCTCCTCCGGCCCGGCGTTCCTCCCGGAAGCGTTCCGGGGGCGGGGGCGGGGACCGCCACCGCGCAGCGCTGACGGGTACCGCCACCGCACAGCGCCCAATGAACACGAGGCGGGTGTCGGGGAGAACGGCGGGCGGCCGCCCGTGCCCGCTTGAACGCGGACTCTGTCCGAAGGGACGTGCACGGGCCGTGCACGGGCCTGCCGGTGGTGGCGCAGGCAGGGTGCGGGGCGCGCCGGGCGGCGGCACTCCGTACACAAGTCGTGCACCAAAGGGCCCTGTTCGGCCCGAGCGCGCATACCGGACCACGCCGCTCCCTAGCGTGTCCGGCGTGCTGCCGGGCGAGCGGCGCCGGGTCCTCCGGCCCGGCGCGCCGACGGCAGCGATCACATCAGCCGCCCTTGGAGCCCGACATCATGGCTGTCGTCCGAGTCGTCCACGCCACCGGTGCCGCACGGCCCGTCCGCCGGGCGCGCCGCCCCGGGCGCGGGAGCCCGGTGCGTCCGGCGGCCCCCGGAGGGCTGCTGCCGACCCCGCCCGACGAGCGGGAGAAGTACGCGTACGTGGTGCGCCGGACCTGGCTGCTGACGACCACGTCGTTCCTGGGCTTCGCGTGCGTGCTCTACAGCCAGATCGACTCCGCCCGGCACGGGCCGTGGATCTGGTTCTTCGCACCGGTGCTGCTGCTCTCGGTGCTGGGGGTGCTCATCTCGCTGCGGCTGGAGCTGTTCAGCCCGAGTTTCGACATCGGGGCGCACCGTGCGCTGGTGCGGGCGTGGTCGCCGCGGGAGTATCCGTCGGTCGACGTGTTCCTGCCGGTGTGCGGGGAGCCGCTGGAGGTGCTGCACAACACCTGGACCCACCTCCGGCGGCTGGTGGAGTCCTACCCCGGGGAGGTCGTTCCGCTCGTCCTCGACGACTCCGACAGTGAGGAGGTGGCGTCGATGGCCGAGGACTTCGGTTTCCGCTATCTGGTGCGGCCCGATCGCGGCTGGTACAAGAAGGCGGGGAACCTGCGGTACGGGTTCGCGCACTCGGAGGCCGAGTTCATCCTGATCCTGGACGCCGACTTCGTCCCGCGCACCGATCTGCTCGACGAGTTGCTGCCGTACATGGACGCCGACCCGGACATCGGGATCGTGCAGTCCCCGCAGTACTTCCGGGTGCTCGACCAGCAGAACTGGATCGAGCGGGGCGCCGGGGCCGTGCAGGAACTGTTCTACCGTTCGGTGCAGGTGTCCCGGCAGAGCAGTGACGGTTCCATCTGCGTCGGCTCCTGCGCCGTCTACCGGCGTACCGCGCTCGCCGAGGTCGGCGGCACCAGCCTGATCGAGCACTCCGAGGACATGCACACCGGGTTCGACCTGCGGGCCCGGGGCTGGGACCTGCGGTACGTACCGCTGGCGCTGGCGACCGGCCTGTGCCCGGACACCGTCGGCGCCTACTACAACCAGCAGTACCGCTGGTGCATGGCGTCCATGAGCATGCTGGGCAGCGTCCAGGACTTCTGGAAGGTACGGATGCGGTTCGCGAGCCGCCTCTGCTACGTGTCCGGGTTCGTGTACTACGTCGAGTCCGCCCTGATCCTGTTCACCGGGCCGCTGATCGTCTCCGTGCTCCTGCTGTTCTTCCCCGAGCAGGTGAAGTTCACCGACATGCGGCTGGTGCTGCCGGGGGTGCTCTACCTCGTCGTCGTGTACCCGCTGTGGCACCGCACTCCGTACCGGCTGGAGGCGTGGGCGGCACGGGTCCTCTACAGCTGGTCGCACGTCTTCGCGATCTGGGACGTGCTGCGTCGGCGGCCCATGGGCTGGCAGCCGACCGGTTCGGGAGGTGCCCGCCGCAACAACACCCGGCGTCTGTGGATCGGTGTCTGGGCGTGGACGGTGCCGTCGACCGCGGTGTGGATCGGTGCGGCGCTGTGGCGGATGGACACGATGGTGCCGGAGGACTTCGCGCTGCCGCTCGCCTCGGGGCTCTTCTACGCGGCGGCCGTCGTGCGGGTCCTGGTCCTGCCGCGTCCCGACGAGGACACGGGGACCGGCGGCGCGACGGTCTCCGCCGGGCCGGACACGGCGTCCGCTCCCGGCCGCCTCGCAGAGTCGGTCCCGGCGTGAGCGGGGTGGGCCGCAGAGGGCTGCTGCGCTGGGCGGCGGGCGCGGCGGTGGCGGCGACCGCGGGGTGCGCGCCGAGCCGTACGGCGCCGATCGGCGCCGGCGGGGAGGGGGCGGAGGAACGGACCGCGCCGTACGTGCCGTTCGACGTCACCTGGCTGATCCGGCCCCGGGGGGACCACAAGTACCTCGGGGTCTCCTTCGCCGGGAAGCCGGTGACGCCGGGCTATCTCGCCCTGTGGTCCCGGAGGACCGGCAAGGCGCCCACGCTGCTCGCCCAGAGCTTCACCTGGGACGAGGAGTTCCCCCGGGACCGGGTCGCGGCCGTCTGGGAGCAGCGGGTGCTGCCGTACCTCTCCTGGGAACCCTTCGGGACGACGCTCCGTGAGATCGCGGCGGGTGCCAGGGACGGCTATGTCAGGCACGTCGCGGAGGCGCTCCGCGACCTCAATGTGCCGGTGGCGCTCGCGTTCGCCCCCGGAATGAACGACGGCGGGCGGCCGTGGGGAGCGGGCCGGGCGAGCCCCGAGGAGTTCGTCGGGGCGTGGCGGCACGTCCACGACCTCTTCCAGGACATGGGGGTGTCGAACGTCGTGTGGGTCTGGAGCCCCACGGTGGCGGTGAAGCCGTCGGTGCGGCTGAAGCCGTACTACCCGGGTGACGCCTACGCCGACTGGCTGGGTGTGGCGGGCCGTTACACCGAGCGCGGTCCCCACACGTACGACTCCCTGTTCGGCCCCGCCGTCGAGGAGGCGCGGGCGTTCACCCGTATCCCCGTGCTGGTCGCCGGGACGGCAGCCCCGCCCGGTGACCGCAGGCCCGCGGACGTCGCGGACCTGGTGCGCGCCGTGACCACCCGCGGCGATGTCGTGGGGTTCGTCTGGTTCGACGCGAACGACGCTCCGGACGGGATTGACTGGCGGATCGACAGCGGTCCCGGGGCGCTCGCCGCCTTCCGCCGCGGTGTCGCCGACCCGCGGTTCGGCTTCGACGTGAGGCGCCCGTGACGACCACCGAGACCCCCGGGAACGCCCCCGGGTGGTACGACCCCGAGTCGACCCTGCAGATACGGGTGCCCGCGGTGCGCGGCCCGCAGCCGGCCCCCGGGTACACCTTCGACGAGATCACCCGGGCGGACTGGGTGCTGGGGCGGGTGCCCGCGAGGGGGTGGTCCCCGGAGCCCGGACGCCGCCGGACCTGGGTGAGCCGCGCCCTGCTGGCCTGTCTGCTGCTGGTGCAGGCCCTGTTGTCGCTGCGCCTGCACAACAGCGCCTTCGAGGACGAGGCGCTCTACGTCTACGCCGGCCACGCCATGATCGGGCACCTCTTCCACGGCCTGCCCGAATACGGCGGTTTCGCGAGCTACTTCTCCGGATCGCCCGCCCTGTACCCGGTGCTGGCCGCCTGGGTGGACTCGGCGGCCGGACTGACCGGGGTACGGCTGATGAGCCTGGCGTTCATGCTGGGCTCCACGGGCCTGCTCCACTCGTTCACCCGCAGGCTCTTCAACGAGCGCACCGCGCTGCTCGCGGCGGGCGTCTTCGCGGTCACCCAGTCGACGCTGTTCCTCGGCAACTTCGCGACGTACGACGCGATGGCGCTCTTCCTGCTCGCCCTGACGGCGTGGATCCTCGTCCGGGTGGCCCCTGGCCACTGGGCCCTGCCGCTCGCCGCGGCTCCGGTGGCCGCCCTGACGGTGGGGGTGAAGTACGCGTCCGCGCTGTATCTGCCCACCGTCGCACTGCTGTTGGTGCTGGTCGCCCACGAGAGGCTCGGAGGGCGCGAGGCGCTGCGGCGCGGGGCGGTGTTCACCGCCGGGGTATGCCTTCTGCTCGGTGTCGGCCTGCTGACCACGGACTACCTGGAGGCGATCCGCAGCACCACCACCGAACGCGCCCACGGGACCGCCCCGCTCGGGCAGTTGCTGGGGGATTGCGCCCGGTGGGGCGGGCTGCTCTTCGCCCTGGCCGGACTCGGCACGGTGCTGTACACGCGCCGGGCGGGGCTCGGTGAGGTTCCCGGCCGGGTGCCGAACGGGCCGCCGCGCCGGTGGCGGCTGGCTCTGGGGGTCCTCCTGACCGGCACCGCGCTGCTCGCGCCCGCCTACCAGATCCATCTCCAGACCAGTATCTCGCTGCACAAGCACATCGGTTACGGTCTGCTGTTCGCCGCCCCGATGGCGGGGGTCGGCCTGAACCGTCTGATGGGGGCGCACTTCCGTTTCCCGCAGGTGGTCATCGCGGTGGGGGTGCTCGCGCTGACCTTCGGCATGTCCCAGTCCGCCCAGAACTACGGCGTCTGGCCCGACACCAGCCGTCTCGTCCCGGAGCTCGCGAAGAACGTGCGGCCCGGCCAGAAGTGGCTGGGCCAGCCGCACGAAGCACCGGTCTACTACCTCAGTGACCGGGGGCTGACGGACTACACCCTGTGGACGTCGGTCTACTACATCGACTACACCGGGCGGGAGGGCCTGCACCTCGGCGGGCCGGAGGGGTACCGGGCCGCGATCGAGGACGGCTGGTTCGACGGTGTCGTCCTGGACTGGTCCGACCAGCCGGGCGAGATCCAGGCGTTGATCCGCGACACGATGCGGTCCAGCGGACGGTACCGGCTGGCCACCGCGCTGATCTACCGCACGTCGGTCGGAGCGGGCCACTTCGAGATCTGGCTCCCCCTGCCCGCGGCCCACGCGTCCTCCACGTGACCCCGACGGCCGCGGCTCCGTGCCCTTGATGGGCGCAAGGTCCGTGACCCCGTCGGCCGTGGGCTCGGTGGTCCGCCGGCCGCAAGCTCCGTGGCCCCTGTCTGCACCGAGGGGCACGGACGCTTCCCGGAAGGGCGCCGACCCTGTCGGCGATATCCGATTTCCCTATCATCGGCCCCAGGGCATCGCGCGCCGGAGCCGACAGCTCCCCCGCACGGCCGCGCGGCCCCAGCACGACCACGGAGACGCCGAGGATGAAACACAGTCAGGTGACGAGGACCGTCGGACCCCGCCCCTCGTCCCCCCTCGCCGGTGACGGCACACCCGGCTCGCGGGTCGCCGCCCCGGGTTCCGCGCCCTGCCGGACCGGCACTTGACCTCACAGAACCATGACGGCGGCGCAGGCGGCAGAAGACGCCCCTGGCTGCCATCGAGAGCCCGCCCGGCACCACCGTCCGGAGCACTGCCGGCCGAAGCGTCCCCGGTCGCCGAGCCACCACCCGCCGGGACACCGGCAGCGCCCGCAGCGGCCGCCCCGCGCCTCGGGGTGCGTCGGGTGGGCAACGCCTGGCTGGTCCACCCGGCCGCCGGCCCGGACCGCCAGTCCCAGCTCTTCGCCGCAGGTCTGGCCTCCGACTCCGAATACGCCCTGGTGGTGGTGGACCTCCCGCCCGGGTCCCCGCTCGACGCCGTCGAGGAGGCGCTGGCACGGGCGGTGCCCGCCGGTCCGCACGGTCTGCGCGTGGTTTTCGGCCGGACACCGGCCCGGGGCGCCGCACCCGCGGGCCGAAGGCTGGCGCGGCACCTGGGGCAGCACGTGGTCGTGCCCGACGGCGTCCTGCGCCCTTCCGCCGGGGGCACCCTGTTCATCGGGGCCGACCGGGGCCGGGGCTGGGTGCTGTGCACACCCGAGGGCCAGGTCCACCCTGTCTCCCGCCGGTTCCCGCGCCCCGCGTGGGACGCCGGCCTGCCGGGCCGTCCGCTGCCGGTGGGACCGGCCGCCGTCGCCGAGCCGGTGGCCGCGGGGGTGTGGCTGCGCCCGGTACGGGAGGACGCCGCCCAGAACCGGTATCGCGGCCTTCTCGCGGCGCGGCTGCGGTGCCGGGCCGACGCGCCCACCGTCGTGATCGGCACCCCTGGCGCGCCGGAACCCGCGGCGGAGGACCTCGCCCGGTTCTGGCGGAGCCTGCCCGAGGGCTTCGCGCCGCGCGTGATGCCGTACGGCTCGGGGCGCGGTCCCGGGACTCCGTCCCTCGGCCGGCACCTCGCCGCCCTCACCGGGGAAGCCGTGCACGTCTACAACGGCTTCCCGACCGGCGACCCGCTGGTCGGCCGGGCCTTGTCGGACGAGGTCCTGTTCCTCGCACCGGACGGGACGCCCGGGCGCCCCGTCCGGGCCAGGGAGTTCCTCCACCTGCCCCCGGAGCCGGAGGGACCCCCGCATCCCGCGTTCGCGACCGACCACCGCTGGCCTCTGGACCATCTGCCGATGCTCCGCCAGGGTCTCCACCACGGCGGGTCCGGCGCGGTCCTGGAAGTCCTGCCCTGGGGGCTGTGGATCCGCCCCTCGACCGAACCCGCCGACGCCGACGAGGTGCGCGGGGCCCCTGCCCATCCCGGTCACGAGCTGATCCTCTGCGACGACGGACTCCCCCGACTCCTGCCCCGGCTGCGGCAGTTGGCCGACGACGTCCTCGGGCGCCTGTCCGCCGACGGCGGCCCACCGGTGCGCATGGTGACCTCCGGCCGGCCCTGGCGACCGGCGGGCGGCATCCCCCGGCCGCGCGTCCCGGCCGCCGCGCCGGCCCCGGCCGCGCACGTCCCTGCCGCGCCGGGCTCTGCCGCGCACGTCCCGGCCTCCGGTCGGGGCGGCCCCGGGTTTCCCGCCGCCCCCCTCCTCGTACACCCCGGCCCTGCCGCGGGGTCGCCCGCGGACGCCGCGGTCGTCGACCTGGCGCTGCGCCACGAACCCGGGCTGGGCGGACTGCTGCCGCCCGAGACCGTGCGCGCCGGACTCACCGCCGTACGAATGCGGTTCGCCGCCCATGCCCGGCCGGACGGGGAGGAACCCGGGCGCGTCCGTACCTCCACCCCGGCGACGGCCGATCCGTCCGCGCTGGCGGCCTTGTCCCTGCTCCCCGCCTACGCCGGGGTGGTGGTCCTGCGCGCCGAGCTGGACCCGGCGGCGCTCCGGCGTTACCGGGCGCACCGGTTCGCCACCGCGTACGGCGTGTGCGCGGCGTCGCTCACGGGCACGCCGGGCCGCCCCGGCAACACCGACGTCCTCATCCGCTCCGCCACCGGTCGCCGGACCGCCCTCCTCGAACCCGAGCAGCCGGACCGGGTGCTGTTCCCGCCCGGCACACGGTTCGAGGTCCTCCAGGTCCGTGCCCGGCCGGGTGAGCGCGCGGTGGTGCTGATGGGCGAACTCCCGCCCGCCGGCTTCTGCGGGGCAGGCGCCACCGGGGAGGCCGCCCTGCGCGAACTCGTGGCGGCGCTGCGGCTCTGGCGCGAGGACGAGGCGAGCGGCGTGGTGCGTGGTCCGGTGCGGGACCCGTTCGCCACGCCGCCCACGCCGGACGGCCCGCCCGCCCGCGACGGTGCGGACGGTGCGAGTGGCGCGGAAGGGCCGGACGGTCCGCGCAGACCCGCCGGTCCGGCCGGTCCGGCCGGTCCGGTCGGTCCGGCCGGTCCGGTCGGTCCGGTCGGTCCGGTCGGTCCTGCCGCCGTGTCGGGCCGGCCGGTCGCGGGTGGCCGGCCGGTCGCGCTCAGTGGGCGGTTCCGCTGACCCACAGGACGGCGCCGTCCTGCTCGATCACCACGTCACCGTCGCTCTGCAACACCAGCTCGGCACCGTCGTGCCCCGCCGTGCCGGAGGACCACGCGGTCCGGTCGTCGCTCGTGTAGACGACGAGGTGGCCGTCCGCCTGGAACACCGCCTTGTGGCCCCGGCCTTCGGTGTGCGAGGACCAGCGGACGAGGCCGTTCTCGTCGGTGACGACCAGGTTGCCGTCCTCGCCCATGGAGAGGGCGGCCCGCTCGGACTCGATCGTCTCGCCACTCTCCAGGACCCGGGTCGCCCGTACGACCGTGTCGCCCGCGTCCTGCGGAACGGCGGCCCCCGCGTCCTGACCACCCGGAAGGGTCTCCGTGGTCCGGACGGTGGGGTCCGTCACCGTGGTCCCGACGGTCGGTGGGGTCTCTACCGTCGGTGGGATCTCTTCGGTCGTCGGGGTCGCTGCGGTCTCTGGGGTCGGCGTGGCGGGACCGGTCGCCGTGGAGGGGTCCATCGGCGTGCCGGGATCGGTCGGTACGTGGGGGTCCGTCGGCGCGCTGGGGGCGGCTGCCGTGCTTGGACCGGTGGACGTGATGGTGGACGTGGTCGGCGCGTCCGGTCCGGCGGGTCCGGTGGGGCCGCCCTCGGGCGTCGTCGCCCTCTGCGCCTCCTGGGCCGCCGCCTCCTGCGCGGCGAGCTCCTGCGTACGCCCCTCCTCCGTGTGTCCTTCCTCCGAGTGTCCTTCCTCCGCGTGCTCCTGACCCGGCGTCGGCGTCGGCACCGTCACGGGCTCCGCCACCCGTGCGGACAGCAGTACGGGGGTTTCCGCCGGGGTCGCGGGCCCCGTCGTGGGCTCGGAGCCCGGACCCGTCGTGGGTCCGGAGCCCGGCCCCGTGCTGGGCTCCGCGGTGGGCCCCCGGCCGGCCTCGACGGCCGCCGCGGTGTCCGGCTTCTCGGCCTCGACGCGGGCGACCTGGACCCGGCCGGGCTCGGGGCTCGGCGTCGCGGACCGGGCCGTCGGGGTGGAGGGGTGCGTGCTCTCCCGTACGGAGGCGTGCGGGGCACGTATTCCGGGGCCCTGGTACGTCTTCCGGGGCGAGACCGGGATGGCGGGGGTGGCCGACGACGCGGCAGGAGAGGGGGAGGCCGAAGGCGCGGACGAGGAGGGAGCCCTCGACGGGGAGAACGGGGTCGTCCCGGGAGCGTTGTCGCCCTCGTGGACGCGTGTCCTCTCCGAGGGCGTCGGCGTCATCACGTCGAGGGTGAAGTTCGGGCCGCTGCCCGGCGGGGAGGCGGTCTCCCGGCCCGAAGCCTCGTAGTCGAGCTCGTGGTCGTTCTTGTCGTTGCCGCTCAGGGCCAGCGGCAACGCGACCAGCACGGCACCGGCCACCGCGGCGGCGGCGAGCATCGGCCGGTGGTTGCCCTTGGCGGGCGCGGGCGCGCCCCCCTCCGTACCGCCGCCCGGTCCGTCGTGCCTTCCGCGCTCGCGGCCGTCCTGCCGCCCTGGGTTCCGGCCCTCGCGGTGCGCGCCTTCGGTCCCCCGGTTCCCCGTCTCCGGCTCGGGGCCGGGGTCGGGGCCGGGGCCGGCGGAGGGGGCGGACAGCACGACGGCCCGCCGCATCCGCAACTGGTCGGCGGCCTCCGGCGGTGTGCCGCGCTGCGGCGTCCTTCGATCGGCGGACATGCTCTTCTCCTCTGCGATGGGTGCGACCGGCGCAGCGGGGCCGGTCCGCGGAATCAGACGTGGTCGTCGCGGTGCGGGGCCCGTTCGGGGAGCCGGCCGGAGAACCGGTCGGGCCAGGGCGCGGCGCCCTCGGTCGTGGGGTGGCTGTCCGCGGCTGCCGAGAGCTGCTCGCGTACGCCCCGGTCCGAGGCGTCCTGTTCGCCGGAGCGGGCGACCGGGTCGGCGGGTGCCACCTCGCGCAGCAGCACCGTGGAGGCGCCGTGCCCACCCCGCGTACCGAGGAACCGGAAGCGGGTGCCGGGACCGAAGACGACCTCTTCGCCCTGTCCCGGCCGCGCGGCCGGCCCGGTCAGGCTGCGCACCCTGCGCCCGGTCGTCGACCAGATCAGATACCGGTCGCCCGCCGACGCGGGTGCGCCCTCCAGCACGTACGCGCCGACCGGCCCCGGGTGGCACAGTTCCGTACCGGCCGTCAGTGCGCGCGCCTCCGGGGAGAACGTCGCCACGTCGCGCACGACGATCCCCCGGTACGACGGGAGCCTCCGCAGACCGGACGCCAGACCGACCAGGCTGGGGTAGGCGTCGGCGGACCCGGCCGCCAGGCGGTGTTCCAGCCAGCGTCGGCCGAGCGGGGAGTCGTCGAGCGTGAGGAAGGAGCGTACGGCGATCAGGTCGGCGAGTACGGCGTCGTCCTGGTCCTGCCCGCGCAGACCGGGCATCACCGTCAAGGTGCGCGCCACCGCGGCCTGTTGCTGCCACCACTGCTCCCCGGCCAGCGCGCGCAGCGCCTGCTGTTCGACGGGACCGCTCCGGTGGAGAGGGCCGACGCGCGCGGCAGGGGCGGCCGAACGCGAGGGCGCGGACGGCGGGTTCGGTGCCGAGGGGGCGGGCGGGGTGCCTTCCGGCGGGGCGGCCCGGGCGGTTTCCGGGGCGGCCGGAGCCCACGCCGACACGGCGCCCTCAGCCGGTCCGCCCACGGGCCGAGCGCCCACGGGCCGACTGGCGGCGAACGCCTCGGCGAACCCCGGTGGCAGCGGCGCTCCGGCGCCGTACGCGGAGGAGGCGGCGTAAGCGGGGGACGCGGAGTGGGCGTCCGGGGTGCCGGTGGTGCTCGTCGGCGCCCCGGGTGGTGCGGTCGTGACTGCCGGCGCCGGCGCCGGAGCCGTGAACGCGATCCGGCCGGTGGGCATCCCGACGCCGAGTGCGGCAGGCATCCCGACGCCGAGCGCGGTGGGGCCACCCACCCGTGCCGGGGAGGAGGAAGGAGCCGGGGCCGGGGAAGAGGCCCCCGGACCGTCCGCGGTCCGGGAGGGCGAGGCATCGCCTCCACCGCCCGCCGTCGACGTGAGGCGTACCGCCCGCCCGTCGGCCGCCGCGACCGCGGAGGGCCGGTCGCCGGTGGCGGCCGGGGGGTGCGCGGCCACGTGCCGGATGCGTACGCTCATCGGCGAGGCGTGCCAGGGTACTTCGGGGGCCGCCTCCCTCCGCGCCGCTTCCCGCGCCGAGGCGTCCCCCTCCCTCGCCCGTGGCGCGCCGCCCGTCGTGCGGTGCTCGGCCGCCGGCTCCTCGTCGTGCTCCAGGGTGAGTCCGCGCCGGTCGGCGAGGCGTCGTGCCTGCCGTCCGCCCTGCGCGGTGCAGGCGCCCCTGAGGTGGAGCGTCGTGCGCTCGACCACGGCCGGTTCCAGTTCGTCCAGGAAGGTGTCGAGCACCGGCCAGAGTCCGTCGTCCACGGGCCGTCCGGGGACGCCGATGTCGACGACCATGGTGTCGGGGTCGAGGAGCAGGCCGAGGGTCTCGGGCCGGGAGCTTTCGCGGGGCCCCACCCACAGCCCCGAGCGGGTGACGACGACCCCCCACCGGTCGCCCAACGGCAGTGCCCCGCCCTCGGGTACGGGAGCCGAGCCCGCGACGGGGGACCGCCGGCGCACGATGCGCGGTGCGGGGGTGCGGCCGTCCTGGGCGGGCAGGCAGGCGACCGTCTCCGCGTAGGGCCGCCACGACGGTTCGCCGTCCGGTCCGATGAGCACCACGGCCGGTTCGGTCTCCGTGCCGTCCGCCGATTCCAGCAGGGCGGGCACGCCGCTGACGATCTCCACCTCGGTGCCCAGCAGATCGGCGGCTTCCTGACCGGTGGCGAGCAGGTCGCGCCCGTCTCCGGGGATCAGCCGCGCGGCCGACCGGGCGCGAGGGGGCAGCCGGGTCAGGAGCTCGGTCACGGCACGGGAGGTGACCGGGGAGGCGCCGGGGATGCCGACCACGACCGCGAGCCGGTGGCCGTCCACGGGAATGGAGGCGCCGACCGACAGCGCGGCCGGCGGCAGCGGTTCGGCCCGGCGGATCAGCACGCCCGCGGGGACGGACTCGACCACATGGCCCTCGACGGCGTCGGAGGCGAGGTGGGCCGCGGCGTCCTCCCAGCTCGGTACGGGATGGCGCAGGCCCAAAGGCTGCGGCCCCAGGTCCGGGGCGAAGCGCCACCACCCGCCGGTACCGCCGACTCCGGACGGTGCGAACAGCGATCCGCCGGGCGCGACCACCACCGGGCCGGCGGGAGCGACGACCTCCAGCCGCCAGTCGTCGCGTATCCGCCGCGCGGGGGCGGGACGTCCGGGCTCGTCGGCGCCCGCGCCCGCCCACACCAGCCGTACGACGGTGATGCCGGACTTCCTGAAACCGTCGAGCACCGGGGTGAGTTGACGCCAGAGGGCCCTGGACCCTTCGAGGCCCGCCGCGACCACCACGGTCGCGTGGTCCGGGTCCTCGTGCCGCAGGGCGTCGACGGTCGCCGTGAGACCGGCCGACTCGTCGTTGTCGGAGGTGAGCAGGACGACGGGCCCGGAGCCGGCGGCCCCTGGAGCGCCCCCGAGTCTCGCCGCGAGCGTCCGCAGGGGGCCGAGCCCACCGGTCAGCCGACGCACGGCGTACCGCCCCCGTACGTCGTGCCGTCACCGCGCCGGGGCCGGGCGGCGGTGGACGACCGGGTGCGCGTGGCGCGCTCCGTGGCGGAGTCGGGGCCGGTGGCCGTGCCGGCGCGGCACGGGAGCGGGCCCCCGGTGCGCCGGCAGCCGGTGAGCCGGCCGGGAGTCTCGCTCATGCCTTCTCACCGCTCGCCGTCTTCGCCGTCCTGTGTGCGTGTCCCCGGTGACCGGCGGCCGCACCCGACCCGGCCCATCGCAGCAGAGAGCCCCGGAGACCGACAAGGCCGGTGGCGGGGCACTGCCCTTTTGCGGGCCGGCCGTGCACGAGTGGCCACGTCGTCCGCGACGGCACCACGACCCCGCCCGGCGCGGCAACAGGGCGGCACGGTGACCGAAGAGGCGCAGTGGGTGGCCCGCCGGGCAGACGACCGGCGCTTCCCCGCCACGCACTCCCCCGATCTCCCATGATCGGCCCGGCGCGCGTTCACGCCCGGCCCCGTACCCCGGCCCGTCCTGTGTGCCCGACGGGCCCCCGAACGGCCTGCCGCATCCGCCCGACCCCTCGGGCCGAGCGGCCGGCCCACGACTCACCACACCGACAGGAGAAACCGTGTCCTTCCGGAATCGGATCATCGCGGGCGGCGCGGTCGCGCTGCTGGCCGTCACCTTGGGCGGTGTGTCCCTGGCCCTGGCCGACGACCCGGCCGCCAACCAGGAGATGACCGGCCGGATGACGTACTACGACGCCGCCGGCTACGGCGCCTGCGGAGACGTCGTCGACGCCGCGACCGAGGATCTCGTGGCGGTGTCCCACGAGTGGTGGACGACCGACGACCCCAACGAGGACCCGATCTGCGACGGTGTCTCCGTCGAGGTGTCGTACGAGGGCAAGTCCATCACCGTGCCGGTCAGGGACCAGTGCCCCTCCTGTGACGCCGACCATCTCGACCTCAGCCGGACGGCGTTCGAGCGGCTCGCGCCGCTCGACGAGGGGCTGGTGCAGGGCATCACCTGGAAGTTCGTCACCGACGACGGCAGGGAGATCACCCGCCCGTCCTCTTCGTCCTCGTCCGACCCCGCCCTCGCGCCGGGGAACCCCCCGCTCGCGACGGGTTCGGCCTTCCCGTCGCGGTTCGCGGCGCCGTACGTGGAGACGTGGGGATCGCCGTCGGTGCTGGAGGAGGCGCGGGCGGCTGGGTTGCGGTACGCGACCTTGGGGTTCGTGCTGGACGGTGGGGGCTGCAAGGCGATGTTCAACGGGGACACGCCGGTCTCGGACGAGGGCTGGCTGTCGGCGATCGAGGGCCTGCGTGGTTCGGGGGGCGAGGTGATCGCGTCGTTCGGTGGTGCGTCGGGGACGGAACTCGCCTCGGCGTGCGGCTCGGTCGACGCGCTGGAGAGTCAGTACCGGTCGGTCGTCGACGTGTTGGGGCTTTCGCGGCTGGACTTCGACCTCGAAGGCGCGGCGCTGGCGGACACGGAGGCGTACGGGCGTCGTAACGAGGCGTTGGCGGCGTTGCAGAAGGATGTCGAGGGCGCGGGCGGACGGTTGGACGTGCAGTTCACGTTGCCGTCGGGTGCGGCCGGGCTGGAGGCGGACGGGGTGGAGATGCTCCAGGACGCGGAGCGGGCCGGGGTGCGGGTGTCACTGGTGAACATCATGACGATGGACTACGGGTCCGCGGTGGCGGACATGGGGCAGGCCGCGATCGACGCGGCGACGGCGCTGCACGGGCAGTTGGGGCGGATCTGGCCGTCGAAGTCGGACGCGGAACTGTGGGCGATGGAGGGGAACACGCCCATGATCGGGGTGAACGACACCGAGGGCGAGGTGTTCACCACGGACGACGCGTCCCGGCTGGCGGACTTCGCGGTGGAGAAGGGGATCCAGCAGCTGGCGTTCTGGTCGCTGGGCCGGGACAGGGCGTGCCCGGAGGCGGGAACCCTGTCCGAGGACTGCAGCGGCACCGAGCAGAGCGAGCACCAGTTCCTGAAGACGTTCGGCGCGGTGAACACCACCGATCAGGAGAGGGTTCCCGCGACACTGCCGGAGGGCATGGTCGATCCGCTCCCCGCGGGCTCGTCGCAGGCGTCAGCCTCACCGTCGTCGTCGCAGGAGCCGTCGGCGCGACGGGCTCCCGCCGGGCCCGCGTCCACCGTCCCGCCCTCCGGCCGTGCGGGTGCGGGGTCTCCGGGTGGTTCGGGTGGTGCGGGTGGTTCCGGGAAGACGATCAGCAACGCGTTCACGACGGGTTACACCTGGTTCGACAACACGCCCCGGGGCAGTGCGCAGATCTCCGCCCCCGTCATCCACGACCAGGCCGGTGGTACGGGTACGTGGGAAGACCCGATCACCCTCGCGGTCGGCCACACCACCGAGGGCGGCGAGGACACGCTGGACTACCCGGCGGGAACACGCTTCTACATACCCAAGGTGCGGCGGTACTTCATCGTCGAGGACGCCTGCGGTGACGGCGGCAGCCCGCAGAACGGGCCCTGCCACAGCCTGGACACCGCTCCCGAAGGAGCCACGACCTGGCTGGACATGTACCTCGGAGGCGGCAGCGGCGACAGCGACTCCGCCGCCCACGCGTGCGCGGACCGTCTGACCGGGCTGACCACCGTCGTCCAGGACCCGGCCGACGATCTCCCCGTCACCGAGGGCGCGCTCTTCCACGACGACACGTGCACCACCACCTACGACGACTGAGCTTCGGGGCGACGGGGCCTCAGTGGCGGCCCGGCCGGGTGCCGGGCCGCCCCGCCCGCCAGTCCTGCCAGGCCCGGGTGAGTTCCCGTACCGCCGCCGCGTCGCGTACGCGGTCGAGGGGCGGCTCCTCGGGCGCCAGCTCCCTCATCATGACCACGCCCGTGGCACCGGGCCCGGCTTCCAGCACCCGGAACCGGGAGCCGGGCAGGAAGATCACCCGGTCCGGTCGGAGCGGGTCGAGCGATTCCGTGCTGCGGCCGTTCACGGACAGGATCAGGAAGGCGGTGTTGCCGGGCGCCCCGGCGGGGCCCAGCGTCGACGCCTCGCAGGCGTGCGGGTCGGTCACCACGGCCTGTTCGGCGTACCAGCGGCGCATCGGCTCGTCGAGGGTGGCCCGCAGGCCGGTCGGCCCGGGGAGGAGGGGAAGCATCCGCAGCCCCCTGCCCAGCAGGACGTCCTCGGTGGGGCCGGGCGTGTTCCCGACCATGGACGTCACCGGTACGTCCGGCGCGCCCTCTCCCGCCAGTCGGCGCAGGACGGCCGCGAGGGCGTCGGAGGGGTCCGGGGCGCCCTCGGCCGGTCCGGGGTTTCCGCGCGGCGCCTCGGCCGCGGGGGAGGTACGGCCCACGGGCCCGGGGTACGGGGCGGCGGGCGACCGGGCCGCGCCGGGGAGAGGGGCCCGGAAGGCTTGCGAGGACGCACGGCCGGCCGGGGCCGTGGGGCGGCCGGTACCCAGGCGCACCGAGCCGCGCAGTCCGGGGGGAAAGGAGCGCACCAGGTCCTGCGCGAGCCGGCGGAGCCGCGGAAGGTGCTCCTCCGACGCGGCGTCGCAGAGCACGCGTTCGTGTGCGGGGTCCGGGTCGGCGTCCCGCATCTGCGGGGCGTGCGCGGGGGCCGGTGTCGGCCGCACCCACAGGCCGCTGCGGACCACTTCGACGACGACGTCGTCGGCGAGGCGGTGGGTACCGGGCCGGATCTCCGGGAACGCGCCGAGGGGCCATCGGTGGGCCGCCGCGAACGGGGAGGGCGGCGGAGCGGGGAATCCGGCCGGGGGCAGGTGGACGAACTCGTGGGCCCGGAGCGGGCGGCCCGGCGTGCCGTCGTCCGTCGTCAGCACCACCTCCCGCCGGTCGCCCGTGTCCTGTGGCATGCCGCTGAGGAAACGCACCGGCTCGCCGACCACTTGGGCGAGGACGTCTCCGAGGTGCCGTCCGCCGCTCAGCCGGGCGGGTCCGTAGCAGAGGAAGCGGACCGCCGGCCGGAGCCACGGGGGAAGGTCCTCCCAGAACCGGGCGATGTCCGCCACCGGCAGCGCCGGGGCCCCGGGGGCGCCGATCGCCACGGTCATCAGCTCGGTGGACACCGCGGGCCCTCCGGCGAGCCGCGTCCACCGGGCGGAGCGGGCGGGGTCCTCCGTCGAGGGCCTCAGCCAGACGCCGGCGGGCAGGGGCTCCGCCACGCTTCTGCCGATCGCCCACGGGCGCGGTGGGACGGTGGGTTCCCACGAGGGTTTCGGGAAGGCCCTGGAGTCCTGCGTCCGGGGGCCTCCGGGCGCGCAGCGCATCCATCCCGGTCCGCTGTCCGGACCCACCCAGAGACCTCCGCCGGGGGTGGGCAGTGGTGCGCCTGCCGCGGCGATGACCGTCCGGCCCAGTCGTCCGGCGAGATGCTGGGCGACCGTCACGGCGTCACGCCGCAGCGGCCGGCCGAACACGAACCTCAGGTCGTCCGACCCGGCGGGGATCGCCCGGACGAGCCGGTCCAGGGTCGCGTCGTCCGACCCGTCGGGCAGGTCCGCCACGACGACGGTGCACTCGGCGTCCGGGGCGAGCCCGGCCGTGAAGGCGAGAGCGCGCGGATCCACCGGGCCGACCGGGGCCACCAGCCAGGCCCCACCCGCGCGGTGGGCGGTGAAACGCGGGCCGCCGACACCCTGGCGCCCGAAAGCGGGAGCGCCGCCGACGGACGGCGCGTCCGGGTCCGGTCGGCCCGGGCCCTGGCGAGGCCCCGGTACGGGCGGCGGCACCGCCCCTCCACCGGGGGCGGTAACTCCTGTGTGATTGCCACTCATGGCCGGCTTCTCCGTGCAAGCGGGTCTGCCCGCCGGTGAGCGGGCGTGATCGGCCGGTTCCACGCAGGGATCAACGGCCAACTCCGGTCCGCTCCGCCGAGTTTCGCTCCGCCGCCGCCGGCTGGATCACCCTACGGGCTCGTTCTGACCGGCACGCGAGGGGGCGTCCGCTCGTGCGGGGACGGACCGGGCGGGACCGACAGTCCGTCAGAAAGGTTGCGGAGCAGGTCACATCGCCGTACCGGTGGACCACAGCACGGTGCCGCCCTGCTCGATGACCATGTTCCCGTCGGCCCGGAGCACCAGCCGGGCGCCGTCGTGGCCCTCGGTGTGCGAGGACCAGACGGTCCGCGAGTCCTGGCTGTAGACGGCGAGGTTGCCGTCGGCCTGGAAGACGGCCCGTACCCCGCCTTGCCCGACCGTCCCGGACCACCACAGCGGGGTGCCCTTGGTGTCGTAGAGCACCAGATTGCCGTCGCCCTGGAAGTTCAGGCCGATGCGGTTGGTGGACCACAGCTGGCCCGGATCCAGCACTCGGGTGCCGTTCACCACGGTGGTCGTCCACTGTTCCGTCGTCGCGGCCGGTGCGGGGGCGGCCTTGGTGGGCGTGGCGCTCCTGGTCGCGCTCGGGACGGCCGTCGGCCCGGTGGCGGGTTTCGCCGACTCGGTCGGCACGGTCGCCGCCACCTCGACGATGGCGTCGTGCCCGCCGCCCGCGGAGTCCTTGCCTCGCTGCGTGGCGGACGCCGCCGGGCCCGGTGACGTCTTCGCGGCGTCGGGGTGGCCCGGGTCGGGTGCGGTGTCGGTCTCCGGTTCTCTGTCCTCCGCGCCGGCCTTGACCGTCTGCAGGGGCGCGTCGTCGCCGAAGAGGTGCGGGGCGAGCAGCAGCAGCGCACTGAGCAGGCCGGCTCCGGCCAGAATCGGCTTGGCGAGGTGACCGCGCGAACCCGGCCGCCGCCCTCCTGCGCCGGCGGACCGCCGACGTCGTCCGCCGCCGCCCGTCGGCTGCGGGGAGGTCGCGGGCCGGCTCGTACGGCGGCCCGTCGACTCGCCCTCGGCACCGGAGGGCGTACCGGTGGGGGCATGGGTGGACGTGTCGGAGACCGGGCCGTGCGCGACGGGAGGGACAGCGGTCGCGTCCGAGAGCGGGCCTTGCGCGACGGGACGGACAGCGGTCGCATCGGGGTTCGTGGGCGGGACCTCTGCGGCCGCGCGTGCCTCGGGGGTCGCGTGGAGCGGGCTCTCCTCCCCCGCCTGGTCCGGATGCGGGAGCTGCCAGGGCAGTTCGCCCTCCCATACCGCCTGCCCGTCCGGCGCTCCGGCGAACTCGTCGGAGTGTCCGGCCTGTGGCTCGCGGTGGTTCATCTCCATGCCTTCCCGGTCCAGGTGGTGCGGTCATCGGCCCAGCCGCTCACATGGCGACGACTCTCCGGGAAGCTTAGGGAGAGCGGGTAGGGGGGTGGACCGGTGCGGAGCGGGCCTGCACGGACGCACATCACCCGTACCCTTCTCGACACCTTCGGCCGGAGCGGACCGTCGGTCAGAGAATGCCCATACGGATGGCGTAGGCGACGGCGTGGGTGCGGTTGCGCAGGTCGAGCCGCTTGATCACGGCCTGGATGACGCTCTTGATCAGGCGCTCCGAGTAGCTGAGCTTGTTGGCTATCTCGACGGTGTCCATCCCTTCCGCGAGGAGCTGGAGCACGTCGAGTTCGCGCTGCGAGAGTTCGACCGGCAGCAGGCCGGTGGGGCACTCGTCCTTCTGCATGGTGCGCATCCGGTCCAGCAGCATGTTCATCAGGATCGGCGGCAGGGCGGCGCGCCCCCGATGCGCCTCGACGGCGGCCGAGAGGATCCGGCTGAAGCTGGTGAAGGGGCGCACCAGGAAGCTCACCAGGCCGTGGTTGACCGCCAGCGCGAGCTGCTGTTCCGAGATGTGGTCGGCGACGAGCACGATCCGGATCCGGCCTTCGGTGGCCTGGCTGGCCCGGCTCATCGTGGAGAGGGTCTTGCCGCTCACCGTGGCCGTGAGGACGACCAGGATGTCGGCGTCGGCGATCCGGTCGGCCTCCAGCAGTGTGACCCGGCTGTCCGCGCCCAGAAATGCGGCCGTCCCGTCGCGGGTGAGGAGATCGTCGGCCTGTACGACGACTCCCGGGACGGCGCGCGCTTCGTCGGTTTGATCAGCCATGGGACTCCTTGTCGAGGGCGCGATACCGCGCGGAAGGAGCGCACAGGTCCCGTGACGGCCCGGAATCCGCACCTTCGCCGATCGGGCAGGTCCGCCCGGTGTGCCGGACCGACGGAGTCGTGGAGTACGTGCTCTCTTCTCTCGATTCCGATCATCACAGCTCACGGGGCATCAGCCCCGCCCAACCCGGTGGTCCATGCACGATCAAGCAGAAGCAGTGCACTGTCGGACAACCATGGGCCACGGGTGCCGGCGCAACACCTCCGACCGGCACCGCCGGACCCTCACGAGGAGGGCGGCGAGGGTGGACGCGGTAGCTCAACCCGCCTCTTTCCAGGGCCAGTTCGACGGGGTGACCGGGGCGGGACGCCGCCTCGGGACGGGCCGGGCGGCGACCGACCGGCCGGGGCGGAACGGGCCGCACGGAGCGCGTTGCTGTGCGCGCGACGCGGATGCTCGGCCGCAGGACGGGGCAGCCCGTTCACCCGACACTGACGGCATGCCCGGCGGTGCGCCTCGTACGCGTCGCGCGCTTCACCGAAGGGGGCCGAAGGCCGGCCGGACTGCTGCCGCATGGTGACTCCTCGCGGCGTGGGGGCGCCCCGCACTCTCCGCGTCCGTACGGACCGGAACGGGACGGACCGGCACGGGACGGCGAGGACCGGCACGGGACGGCGAGGACCGGCACGGGACGGCGAGGACCGGCACGGACCGGCATGGATCGGCACAGACCGGCACGTTTCGGGGCCAGAGAATCGCCATGACCCGCTGACCCGGTCATGGACGCCCAGACCCCGGCCGGTCCCCAACTGGTCCCCGGAAAAGATCAAGGGCCGGTCTCGGATTGCTCCGAAACCGGCCCTGATCTACGACTGTCTCCAGTCGGGACGACAGGATTTGAACCTGCGACCCCTTGACCCCCAGTCAAGTGCGCTACCAAGCTGCGCCACGTCCCGCTGCGTTTCCTCCCGGTGTTCCCGGTCGGCCGCGCAGGGAAAACATTACCTCACTCCGAGGGCCGGATTGACGCGCGTGCCTGATGGGCGCGGGCGGCGAGTCCGTCGGCACCGCAGGCGAGGGCCAGTCTCTGGGCGCGGGCGAGCTCGTGGGTGCTGCGGATCGCGAGGCCGTACTCGTACCGGGCGAGCGCGTGCTCGTACTCCGAGGAGGACGCCTCCAGGTGGCGGACGGCGTCGGCCAGCAGCTTCTCGGCCTCTGCGGCGGGCGCGAACACGGCGAGGCAGCGCAGGGCCTCTCCGATCGCCGTGTCCGTTCCGAAGCGTTCCGCGTGCTTCCTGGCCCGGACCGCGATCTCGGCGCCCCTGGCGGGGTCGGTGTCGAGCAGGGCGCGGGCCAGATCGAACGCCCAGGGTGCCCAGACACCGTTGTGGCGCTCGCGCGCTTCCAGGGCGAGGCCCGCCGCTTCGAGCTCGGCGACGGCTTCCTCGGTCCGCCCCTCGGCCAGGAGCAGGCGGCCACTGACGCACGGGGCGTCCGGGAGGACCATGGCGCTGGGGTACGGGGCACCGAACTCGTACTGGTCCGCGACCACGCGGGCCTCGGCAGTGCGGCCTCGCGCGAGCAGGGTGTCGATGAGGAGACATGCCGCGTCCCAGTGGACGGGAAGGCCGGTGCCGACACGGTCGGCGAGCCGCAGCCCCTCGCGCAGGAAGTCCTCGGCCTCCGCGAGTCTTCCGCGACGGCGGGCGACGAGGCCGAGCAGGGTGTGGGCGAAGGCGAGGTGCGCGCCGCTCCAGCCGGAGATCTCGAAGGCCCGCACCGCTTCGCCGAACAGGCTCTGGGCCCGCTCGTACTGGTCGGTGAAGGCGTAGGTGATGCCGACCATGGTGGGGAACTCGAATCCCCACTCCGAGTCCGTCCAGCCGAGGCCCCGGGCAGGGCTGCCGTCGACGAGGGCGCGTTCGCAGAACTCGACGACGAGGTCGGCGCTCTCGCCCCGCATCATGGCGTCGAAGGCCCGCAGGGTGATCAGGGCGCGCTCGGGGTTGTCCCGGCCTTCCAGATGGTCCGCGTTGCCGGCGAGACGACGCGAGCGGGCCGCCCCGTCGTACTCCTCGCGCTGCATCCCTTCCCACTGGAAGTGCGCGGCCTGCAGGCGCATCAGGCCCGGCCCCGGGGCGGTGCGTGCCGACTCCGCCGCGAGGGTGTCGGCCGCCTCCTTGAGTTCGTTGTTGTGGGCGAGCGCGGCGGCGAGCCGGAAGGTGGCGTCGACCCGCTCGCGGTCGTCCAGCCCTGGCGTGTCCAGGGCGTTGCGCAGATGGCGCACCGTGGTGGCGGGCGAGCTGAGGAGCGTCGCGCAGCCCAGTTCGTAGAGGATCAGCGCGTGGTCCTCGGGCCGGGGCGGCTCCTCGACGGCACGCGCCAGGCAGCGCTGGGCGGCTTCCGGGGCTCCGACCGCGAGATGGTGTCTGGCCGCGTCCCGGAGCTGCTGCACCACTCCTTGGTCGTCGTCCGGGTGGACTTCGAGCAGGTGGCGCGAGGCCGCCGCGACACCGAGTCCGGCGTCGGTGAGGGCCCAGGCGGCCCTTCCGTGCATGGCCGTACGGGTGGCTCCGGGGATCGAGTCGTAGATGGTCGAGGCGATGAGCGGGTGGACGAATTCCAGCGGGTCGAAGCCGGTGACGATACGGGCTTCCCGGAGCTTGGCGGTGCAGTCGGCGGCTTCCGCCGCGCTCATCCCGGCCAGGTTGGCCGCGATGTCCCGCGAGATCTCCGTGCCCAGTACGGCGGCGGCCCAGGCGAACCGGTTGGCGTTGGTTCCCAGCCGCTCCAGGCGGGCGACGAGTCCGCGGCCCCGGGCCGAGGCGCCGAGTTCGCGCAGCTGGCCGGCGGAGTCCTCCACCGGCGGCATGTCCTCGTCCTGCACCTTGGCGACCAGTTCGACCGCTTCGTACGGGTTGCCGCCGGTGACCGCCCAGACCTCACGGCAGAACGGGTCGTCCGCGTGATCCCCGAGGGTCTCCCGGACGAGACGGGCGGTGGCGTCCGGGGTGAACGCGCTCAGGGGAACCCGGACCAGTTTGGCGGGGTCGCTCGACGCGGTCGGGTCGAAGGCCCCGACCCTGCCCCGCTCGGCCATTTCGCGCGGGCGGTAGGCGGGAACGGCGAGTAAAGGCAGATCGCCGAGGTTCTCGGTGAACGAAGAGAGCCAGTCGAGGGATTCGCCGTCGGCCCAGTGCGCGTCGTCGACGATGAGCAGCAGGGGCTTGTGGCTGTGGCGGACCGCGAGTTGGCGGACGACGTGGTCGAGACCGTCCCGGACGCCCTGGGGGTCGGGCTGCGGTCCACTGGGCTCGGCGAGTCCGAGGGCGGGCGCGGTCGTCTCGAACCAGTCGCCGAACAACTCGCGGAGCTGGTCGGGCGCGATCTGGACGAGCGCGGGCTGGAGCAGTTGGCGTACGACGTGGAACGGCACCGACGTGACGGTCTCACCACCGCGCGCCGACCAGACGGTGCAGCGGTCGGCGGCCATGGCCTGGACCTCCGCCAGCAGCGCGGTCTTGCCGAGTCCCGCCTCCCCGCTGCAGACCAGCAGACCACCGACGGCCTGCGCGCCACAGAGCGCGGCCACCGCGCTTGCTGCGACGGCGAGTTCGGGCTCGCGCTCGTACAACGGCCGGGACGGCTTCATGCCTCCCCTTCCCCAAGGTGATGCGGACAGGGCCGAGCGTAGTCGCGCGCGGGACCGCGCGGGTGGTGGTTCGTGCAGTTCGCCGCAGGTGGGACCCCCGAACCGCGAGCCCCGCATGGTCCGGACGCAAGGCCCCGCGGGGCACAATCAAGCCGTGGACGAGACGCACAGGGACCGCGACGCCGAAGGCCGAGCCCGCAACGCACGCCCCAGGGACGGGCTGGGGCGCCCGCTGCCCTACGGGACGGAGGGAGTGGAACGCCAGCCCGAAGGCGTGGTGCGCTCCCCCGAGGAGACGCTGCGGGAGGCCCAGCGGCTGCTCGACGCGGGCATGCCCTTCCACGCGCACGAGGTCTTCGAGGACGCCTGGAAGTCCGGCCCCGAGGAGGACCGCGAACTCTGGCGCGCCATGGCCCAGTTGGCGGTCGGATTGACACATTCGGCACGCGGCAACACGGTGGGAGGGGCCCGGCTGCTGCGCCGGGGGGCGAGCGTGCTCGCCGGGTACCGCACACGCGAACCGTACGGAATCGGCGTCGGCGGGCTGATCGACTGGGCCCGGGAACTGGCGGGACGGGTCGAGTCCCCGGACACGGCGGGTGGGGGGTCGGGGACCCCGGCAGCGGCCTCTTCGGCGGGCGGCGGACGCCCGGCGGCCGGCCTGGATGCCGCCGCGGAGGCGCCTCGGCTCCGGCCGTAGGCACACCCCGGGGATCGCGGAACGGCTGGTTTCGGCCAAGTCCGCCATGTCCGCCGAGGCGGCCACCGGTTCGGATACGGGACTCCCGATGACACATGCCTTCGCCGGCCCCGTCCGCACCACGGGGCCGGGGCGGCCGAGCGGGGCTGCGGGCCGTATCCGCCAGGGCTCACCGTACGGCGAAGGCCGACAGCCGTTACGATCCGGCTCCATGAGCACTGCTGACCAGGAACAGGTTCGGGCACAGGTCCAGGTCGAGGACGGGAACGGCGACGAGGACGCGCACCGGGAGCGGAACAGGGACAAGGACCGGGCCCGGGAGGACGACACCGAGGTCACGAACGCCGCGGCCCCTGCGGCCCCGTCAGGCCCTGGCTCGGAAACCAGGGCCGGCGACCCGGAGTCGGAGATCACCGCACCGGCCGTCGACGAGCCGGCCGACGGCGGGCCGGTCGACGGCGGGCCGGTCGACGGCGGGCCGGTCGACGGCGGGCCGGTCGACGGCGGGCCGGTCGACGAGTCGACCGACGAGCCGGAGAACGCCTCGGACGATGACGAAACGGGCGCGGGCGTCAAACGATTGACGCCACGTCAGGCACGGCGTTTGCGCGTCGCCCTGTCCTCGGCGGGCATGGCGGCGATGGCCGTGGTCCTGTGGATGCGCATCGCCAGCCGTTCGTCGGTCCTGGTCGTCGGCGTCTACGGGCTCGCCCTGGTCCTGTGCGGAGTGGTGATGGAACTCAGCCGCAACGGACGCACACGGCTCGCGAGTTGGCTACTCGGGATCGTCCTGCTGGCCGCCGTCGGGACGGACTGGCTGCTGCTTCCCTGAGCAACGGCGGCGCGGGCGCGGCGCCACCACGGTCACACCACGTCCGCCGGTGCACGCACGTCCGACCGGTACCGGGCGACCCTCACAGCAGGAGGAGTTGGAGTCCGCCCACCACCGTCGCCACGAGCACGATCCGTTCGAAGAGCCGCTGGTTGATCCGGCCGACACATCGGCGGCCCAGCCAGGCGCCGGGCAGGACGAAGAGCACCAGAACCGCGTCGAGCAGCAGAGAGCGTCCGTCGATGAGGCCGAGTCCCACGCTGAACGGCACCTTGGTCACGTTGACGATCAGGAAGAACCAGGCGGACGTGCCGAGGAAGCCGAGCTTGCGCATCCCGGAGGAGAGCAGATAGAGCGACATGACGGGGCCGGCCGCATTGGCCACCATGGTGGTGAAGCCTCCGAGCACCCCGTAGGTTCCCGCCCGAGTGCGTGCGGCGTTGCGGGCCCGGCGGCCGGAGGCGGTCGGGCCCGCTCCAGCCGCTTCTCCCCCGGCCGCACCGGCGCCGTCCACCGCTTCCCCGCCCTCCACCGGCCCGGGGCGCCGTCGCCGCCGGAGCGTGACGCCGACCATGACCAGCAGGATGGCCCCGATCGACGCCCGTACCGCGCCGTCGCCCGCGAACTTGAGGAAGAGCGTTCCGGCGACCAGGCCGACGGCCACGGCGGGGAAGAGCCGCAGCAGTGTCGGCCAGTGCGCGTGCCGCCTGTAGACGAATACGGCCAGGACGTCACCGGCGATCAGGAGGGGAAGCAGCACGCCGGTGGACTCGCGGGCGGGGAGCACGGCCGCGAAGACCGCGAGGCTGATCGTGTTGGCGCCGTTGATCGAGGTCTTCGAGAAGCCGACGAGGGCTGATGCCGCGGCAAGCACGGCCAGTTGGAAAAGCGTGAGGGTATCCATTGCAGATCGAATGCTAAACAGATCGATCCCGGTGTGATCCATCGCCCACCGGGCGCCCGCACGCGAGGGCACCGCACACGAGAGCCAGCACAGGACGGCACCACACACGAGTGCGCCGCCGAAAGCACCGTGCGAAGGCCCAGCGCACGGGAGCACAGCTCGCGCGTACAACCCGCCGGCCCTCACCCGCCACCGAACAGTCACCCGCCGCGGAACCGGCCCCCACCGACCGGCGAAGCCTTCCCCGCCACACCCCCTGGCGCCCCGCCGGGACCATCTGCCTATGCTGCGCCCGCGAGCGATCGAAGAATCGCTCAAACGAAAATCGCACACCATGCGGCAGTACGGGGTAAGGGGCCAACAGCATGCGGGAGCCGGTGGAACTCAGGCGGCAGCGAATCCTCGCGGTGGTGCGGTCGCGAGGGGCGGTGAAGGTGACCGCGCTCGCCGAGGAACTCGACGTCTCCGTCGTCACGGTACGCCGGGACGTGGAGGAACTGGCCCGCACGGGACGGCTCAGGCGCGGGCACGGAGTGGCGCGGTCCACCGCCCTGGCGCAAGACCCGGCCCCCGCTCCGGCGGCGCCCCGGCTCGACGCGGCCGGCGAGGGCGGCCCGGTCGCGCTCGTCGTGCCGGAGCGCCATTCGTACCTGTACGAGACGCTGCACGGGGCCCGTTCGGTGCTGGACGAGCACGGCATCCGGGTCGCTCTGCACATCGCGCCGCAGGCCCGGGGGACCGAACGGCCCCTGGTGGAGCAAGCACTGGCAGGTGGCGCCCGCGGGCTGCTGATCGCTCCGCGCTGGCGCAGCGCCGCGTGGGAGGAGTCCGACTCCGAGTGGCTCGCCGACGTGGGGGTGCCCACGGTGCTGATGGAGCGCAGACCCCGGCCGGGGAGCGCGCTGCACGCCCTGGACTCGGTCTGTTCCGACCACTGGTACGGGGTCCATCTCGCCGTGGACCACCTGGTGTCCCTGGGGCACCGTCGCATCGTGCTGGCGGCCCGGAACGACAGCCCGACCGCGCGGAGCATCAGGGCGGCGTTCGCGGAGATCGCCGCCGCACGGCCGGAGGTGGAGGACTGGCACGTGGTGCTCAGTTCGCCGGACGCGGTCGCCTCCGACGGCTGGTACGGCGCGGACGACGGAGAAGGCGACGGAAAGGCCGGCGAGGTCACCGGTGCGGCGGTGGACCTGGCGGCCGTGCTGCGGGAGCGGCGGGCAACCGGGGCCGTACTGCACGGCGACGTCGACGCGTTGATGCTGGTCCAGCGGCTCTCCGAGAGCGGGGTGCGGGTGCCGGAGGACTGCTCGGTGGTGGCGTACGACGATGTCGTGGCGGCACTGGGCACCACGCCGTTGACCGCGGTGTCACCACCGAAGGCAGAGATCGGGCGGGCGGCCGCCGAGTTGATGCTGTACCGGCTGGGTGGTTCCGCCGGGGCGGAAGGGCCAGTGCGGCGTACGGAGTTGCTGCCGGAGCTGAAGGTGCGCGGTTCCGCGCGGGCGGTGGGCATTCCGCCGCACGATCCGATCGTTTGACCGCTTTGATTTTCTTCTGATCGATCTATTGACCGTATCCGATCAGGCGATCAGGATTCCCGTTGTCCCGAACAGGAGCCGCGGGAGGCGCGCATGCCTGATCGACAGAGTCGTCGGTCCGTGCTGGCCACGATCGTCTCGCTGCCGGTGGCAGGTGCACTCAGCGCCTGCTCCGGTGGCGGGGCATCGGGGCAGAGCACGAGCAGTACAGACAGCACGAGCAACACGAGCGGTACCAGCAACGCCGGCAACACCAGCAGCAAGGGCGGCAAGGTCCGCATCACCTTCTGGTCGTCCCTGCGGGGCAGTCAGGAGGTGGTGGACGCCTTCAACCGCGGTCACCGCACCATCGAGGTCGATTTCCAGCAGATCCCCTCGGGCGGTCAGGGCGGTTACGCGAAGCTCAGCAACGCCGCCCGGGCCGGAAACGCCCCGGACGTGGCCACCCTGGAGTACCCGCAGGTACCGGGGTTCGCCATCGACGGTGTCGCCCGGGACCTGACCGGTCTCGTCAGCGACACGCTCCGCGCGAAACTGCTGCCGCAGGCGCTGGGGCTCACCACGTTCGACAAGAAGATCTTCTCCGTCCCGCTCGACATCGAGCCGATGGTGATGCACTACCGCACCGATCTGTTCGAGGAGTACGGGCTGCGGGTGCCACGCACCTGGGACGAGTTCGAGGAGACGGCGGCGACCGTACGGCGCAAGGGCGGTGAGCGGCGGCTCGTCCTCTTCCCCACGGACGGCGCGACGCAGATGGCCGCGTACGCCTGGCAGGCGGGCGCCCAGTGGTTCTCCACCACCGGTGGCACCTGGAACGTCTCGCTCGCCGACGCCCCGACCCGGCGGGTCGCCGCGTACTGGCAGCGGCTCATCGACCGGGACCAGGTGTTCATGAACGCCGTGGAGAGCCGGCAGAGCGACGCGCAGATCGGCAACGGCCTGGTCCTCGCCCGCCTCAGCGGCGCCTGGGACGCGGGGGCCCAGATGAAGGCCCGCCCGGGCCAGAAGGGGCAGTGGGCGATCGCGCCGTTCCCGCAGTGGGACACGGCGAACCCGTCCAACGGGACGCACGGCGGGTCCACCTTCTCGGTGACGAAGGACTGCCGGCACCCGGAGGCCGCGATGGAGTTCATCGAGTGGCAGGTCTCGCACCCGGACGCGCTGCGGGCCCGGCTCTCCAGCGGGGCGAGCAGCCAGTACCCGGCCGCACCCGGCCTCGTCTCCGTGGGCAGCCAGGCGTTCGACCGTTCCTACTACGCGGGCCAGGACATCTACCGGGTCTTCGAGGAGCAGGCGCGCATCGTCCGGGACGGCTGGGTCTGGGGTCCCCGGATGACCGCCACCGGCAAGGTCATGCAGGACGGTTTCGCCCGGGCGAGCGGCGGCAAGGGCTCGCTGCTGAGCTCGATCGAGGCCGCCCAGAAGGGCACCATGCCCGATCTGCGGGCGCTCGGCCTCGCCACCAGTGAGCGTTCCACGTGAGCCGCCCCCGGGTGCCCTCGCACCACCGCGCCGCCGGTCTCCCGCCACGCCGTACCGGTGCCCCTACGCAGCAGAGAGGCAGGTGACCCCCATGGCCAGCACCAGCACCACCCCGCCCGTCGTCCCCGTGAGCGGTGCGGGGCGGACCACCCGTCCGGCCTCCCCCGCCCGGGCGGCGTCCGGCCGCGCGACGGCGCGACGGCGCGAACTCGGCGCCGCCGGCGCCCTGATGACGCCGTTCTTCGTCCTCCTGACGACCGTCTTCCTCATCCCGGTCGGCACCGCGATCTGGCTGAGCTTCTTCAGCGACGACCAGCCCGGACTCG